>NZ_JBNATZ010000129.1:0-6963 GCF_049701015.1 Desulfofundulus sp. | reverse complement strand
GCCACGGTAAAGGAGCATGCGCCTTTTTATTTCTCTTTCCTGTTCTGCCACGAGTTTGGAGAGGTCTTCCTCATCCAGTCCCATGACCGCCAGCAATGAGTGGTTAAAAAACGATGTGCCGTCCTGCGTTACCGCACCTATGGCCAGCTCCGGGTTATGAGGTGCACCAATTTTTCTGGGTATAATCACGTCCAGGTCCATACCCAGTTGCCGTGCGATTTCCGCCCCCACCACCACTCCACCCCGGGGTATGGCCAGCACCAGTCCCCTGTGTTTGCAAATGCCTTCGAGTTCGCGGGCCAATTTTTTTCCAGCGTCGACGCGGTCTAAAAAAATCATCGGGTTACCACCACCTTTTAGCCTTCGCTGATTTCCCTAATTTGAGTATACTTAAAATCGGGGTAATCCAAACATGAAAAATTGTCGCGGATGGTGATAAACCCATGAATACAGCGTACCTTGATTGTGCAGGCGGTCTTAGCGGGGACATGCTCCTATCGGCCTTAATAGATGCGGGTATAAATTACCGTCAGTTCCTGGACCTGCTCCACCTCTTCCCATTGAACAATTTTGACATCTCTATTTCTGAGGAGTCCAGGGGAGGATGGAGAGGTGCCCGGCTGTTTTTTTCCCTGCCCTCCTCCCCTTCCTACCGGCACCGCAACATCCTCGAACTTCTGGCTGCCTCCAAACTGCCGGCTACCGTAAAAAATAATATTTCTCGCATTCTTGAATCCCTGGCCCTTGCTGAGGCCAGGGCTCGCGGGGTTCCTGCCGAGGAGGTTTGTTTTGAGGGTGAACAATTAAAATCCGTCCTGGCTGTGACTGGTGTCTGTGTAGCATTTTCCCTGCTGCAGGTTGAAGAGATTTTTTGCTCCCCTTTGCCTGTTGGCCGCGGCCCTATTTTTCGTTCCGGCAGCGTGCTGCCTGTTCCGACCCCTGTTACAGCAGAATTGATGCGTGGCGTTCCTGTGTATCCGGTTGATGTGGAGGGAGAACTGGTCACCGCTGAAGGCGCCGCCATCGTCAGTACCCTGGCTGCTGGTTTTGGCCCCATGCCGCCCATGCGGATAGGCTGCATCGGCTACGGAGCAGGGGCCATCCATATCCCGTTTTCCTGTCCGATGCGTGTGTTTGTGGGCGAACAGCTTCGAGAAAATACCACGACGGTGGGAAGCGGCGACCATGTGCTGGTACTTGAAACTGACATCGACGATATGAACCCGGAATTCTTTTCTTATGTCGATCATTTACTGCGCCGGTGCGGTGCACTGGACGTCTTTCTAACGCCCACCATCATGAAGAAAGGGCGCCCCGGTACCCGTTTAACAGTCCTCTGCCCCCCCGGCCGGGAGGAGGAACTTCTCGGTGTTATCTTCAAAGAAACGACTACACTGGGCGTACGTATCAGGCAGGAGCGGCGTTGTACACTCAACCGTCATCATGTCCGGGTAGATACCCCGTGGGGGCCGGTAGGGGTTAAAATTGCCTATCTTGTGCCGGATGCTCCCCTTCAGGTCAGTCCCGAATATGAGGACTGCCGCCGCCTGGCTGAGCGCACGGGACATCCCATCCAGGAAATTTATCACGCCGCACGGCAGGGAGCTCTGCTCAAGCTGCATACTTAATCAGCCTTTATTTTTGTTATCAGTTAACAGCCCGTAATCAGCCTTCATCTTTTCGTAGCGTGCATATGTGACCGGTGAAATTTCCGCCATGGGTAGTGCATCAAGCAGTGGTAATATCCTCTTCAGACTTTCACCCCTGAGCATCCACTGGTAATAATTGCGTCCCCCATGGGTATACGGGCCGTACAGACGCGACCCGGGAATGTTTCGCGTCAGCCACTCAAAAAGTTGCTGGTGGCGCGCATGCATCCGCAGGGTTATCTGGGGTTGCCTGCCGTCACCACCAAAATGGCCCTCACCCACAAGCAAGCCAAGCAAAAAGCCGAGTTTAAAATCATCCAATTGCCAGTTAACCATAACCATAACCTCATGTTGCTGTTTCACCGTCATGTAACACGTGAAACATTTTAAGTGGGAAACCGGATGAATATTACGGGAGAGTTTAATTTACTAACAGGTTGATAATTTCCTCCAGTTGCGCCCGACTTTCAAAATTAATTTCAATAACACCACGCCCATGTCGACGTGAACGAATGCGCACTTTTGTACCGAGGGCGCCAACAAGAAGTTGCTCCATGGTCTCTAAATCACCGGAATCAATAGTAGAAGGTGATTCTTCTGTCGCCTTATCTGATTTTGAATTAGACCCATCTTGACCGGAAAAGCGGCGAATTAATTTCTCCGTCTCACGAACATTTAAGCCGGCAGAAACAACCTCACGAGCAGCGGCAATCTGAGCGGCAGCATCATTGAGTGAAAGTATGGCTCGTGCATGACCGGCCGTAATAAGGCCTGCACTGATCATGTCCTGGACTTCCGGAGGAAGAGTTAACAGGCGCAACATATTGGCAATAAAAGGTCTGCTTTTAGAGACCAGCCTGGCGATTTCCTCCTGGGTAAGCCCGAACTCGTCAATCAACCTGCGGTAAGCTACTGCTTCTTCAAGGGGGTTCAAATCTTCCCGCTGTACATTTTCAATCAGAGAAATAGCGGAGGCTTCCAGATCCCCGTAATCCCGGATAATAGCCGGTATGTACTCCAGGCCCAGTACGCGGCAGGCCCGCCAGCGACGTTCGCCGGCAATAATTTCATAACGACTGTCCGAAACAGGTCTGACCACGATCGGTTGCACAACGCCATGTTCCTGAATGGAAAGCGCAAGTTCCTGAATCTTTTCCTGATCAATGGCCTGACGTGGCTGGCGGGGGTTTGGTTGCACATCATCCACCCGTATCTCACGTAAAGAACCCTCATCAGCTGGCTGATCCAGTGGTATTAAGGCTCCAAGGCCCCTGCCCAGACCGCGTTTTTTACTCAATGCCCATCACTTCCTTAGCAAGCTCATTATAAACCTCAGACCCGCGGGAACGGCGGTCATATATCATAATCGGCTTTCCATGACTGGGAGCTTCACTTAAACGAACATTACGGGGAATAATGGTCCTGTAAACCTTACCCGGGAAAAACCTTTTAACTTCTTCCACCACCTGAATGCTGAGGTTGGTCCGCCCGTCAAACATGGTCAACAAAATACCTTCCAGCTCAAGTTTGGGGTTCAATCGCTTCTGGACAAGATTAATTGTATTCATTAATTGACCAACCCCTTCAAGAGCATAATACTCACATTGAATGGGAATTAAAACTGAATCGGCTGCGGCCAGGGCGTTTATCGTTAATAAACCTAATGATGGAGGACAATCAACAAAAATAAAGTCAAATTTTTCATGAACAGGCTGAATAACCCGCCTGAGGATATGCTCCCTATCGGGAATAGAAACCAGCTCGATTTCGGCGCCTGCAAGTTCAATAGTGGATGGGGCCACCTTTAAACAGGGGATTGAAGAATCAATAAGAACACGCTCCAGATCACGACCACCAATAATAACATCATAAATACATGCATCAAGCTGATCTTTATCGATACCCAGGCCACTGGTAGCGTTACCCTGGGGATCAAAATCAACCAGAAGTACCTGTTTTCCCATGAGGGAAAGCCACGCCGCCAGATTAACAGCAGTGGTAGTTTTACCGACACCTCCTTTTTGATTGGCAATGGCGATGGTCTTTCCCAACGGTAACCACTCCTCCTAATGGTGATGTAGGCATTTATTCAACGAAACCGGTCCCTGTTCCTGCATAAAAATGGCCGCTGTTTGAAACAGCGGCCATTTCTGGTTAGCTGCGAGGCTTGAAGGTCTCACATTTTGTTTGAGGAGAATTAGTAGCTTTAGCGACACCGTTGCGATCGATCTGAATCATCGAAGCCTCACAAGACGACTGACTGTTGTACTGGCACTCAGAAACGGAGCATTTAATTTGCGCCATAAATACTCCTCACCTCCAAAGACTATAATGTCCAGGAAGGCATAAGTTTATATAAGACATATTCAGGTAAATAAGGTTTTATAAAGGACGACGCTGCGGAACACCGGGCCGTCGGGGATATTTATCGGGAGTGAGACCAATTTTTTCTATTAAAATAAGCTTTCTTTGGTCACCAGCTACAGGTAAGAAAATTGTTTTTACACTTTTCACAGAACCGCCTAAAATTCTCAAGGCATCATCACACATGGCGAGTTCCTCCTGCACGGCGGGACCTTTCATTGCTATAAAGTAACCCGATGGTTGCAGAAAAGGAAGGGCGAGTTCCAGCAAAACTGGAAGCTCAGCAACAGCGCGGGCCAGAGCCAGGTCGAATGAAGCACGGTAACGTGGTTCATGTGCAATCTCCTCAGCACGACCAGGAACCACGTCCACATCACCAAAACCAAGAACATCGAGCACATGATGCAGAAAATTAACCTTCTTGCCTACAGACTCTACAAGCGTAACTTGTAAATCTTCACGTACAATTTTTATCGGTAAACCTGGAAAGCCGGCACCGGAACCAATATCAACCACTCTGGCACCAACAGGAGGATCATATATCAAAAAGCAGGTCAAAGAATCTACGAAGTGCTTGATTACAATGTCACACATCTCACTTAGAGAGGTTAAATTGAATCTTTCATTCCATTCGACCAATAAACGATAATATTGTGAAAAACGATGACACATCAGATCAGTCAGTTCAATGCCCAATCGCCCAGCAGCATGAGCAAGGAATTTATCGAACTCAGACAAACTGTACCACTCCCGACACTATATGAACGCGACTGTACATAGGAGCGTTATCTTACTCACCGGACCCCCCTTCATCCTGCCCCTTTTTACCGGTTCGCCGGCGAGCTTCAAGATGAACCAGAAGGACAGCGATATCAGCCGGGTTAACCCCTGAGATGCGACTGGCCTGACCAATAGAACGTGGACGTACTTGTTCGAGCTTTTGCCTGGCTTCGGTAGACAGACCTTTAACGGAGGCATAATCTATATCATCCGGAATACGCCTGTTTTCAAGTTTTTCAAAGCGTTCAACCTGAAGCTGCTGCTTTTTTATATACCCCTCATACTTAACCTGGATCTCAACTTCTTCCTCCACATCCGGAGGCAAATCAGAAACCTCCGGGTCAATCTTCTTAATATGCACGTAGTTAATCTCGGGACGGCGCAACAAGGACGCAAGAGAAGCAGCCTGGTGCAGAGGTGAACTACCGGCCTCCTGTAGAACAGCCTTTACCTTATCATCTACAGGCACTACCGTGCGGTGCAGACGTTCGACCTCTTCATTAATGAGACGGCGCCTTTTTTCAAAAGCCCGGTATCTTTCAGGAGTAACCAGACCGACCTGATAGCCTTTTTCAGTCAACCTGAGGTCAGCATTGTCCTGGCGCAGGAGCAAACGGTATTCGGCCCGTGAAGTAAGCATACGGTATGGCTCACTGATACCTTTGGTGACCAGGTCATCAATAAGCACACCTATGTAAGCTTCAGAACGCGACAGTATGAGAGGATCTTTACCCTTGATAAAAAGGGCGGCATTAATTCCGGCCATGATTCCCTGGGCTGCGGCTTCTTCGTAACCCGAAGTACCGTTAATCTGACCGGCACTGAACAGACCGCTGATTGTCTTGCACTCAAGAGAAAGATTCAACTGTGTGGGAATTAAATAATCATATTCTATGGCATAACCCGGACGCATAATCTCCACTTTTTCCAGGCCGGGGAGAGATCGAAGCATGGCCAGCTGCACATCTTCAGGGAGGCTGGTGCTCATACCCTGCACATACATTTCAACCGTATCCAATCCCTCGGGCTCTATAAACACCTGGTGACTGGGACGGTCGGCAAAGCGCACCACCTTATCTTCAATGGAAGGACAATAACGTGGTCCGGTGCCTTTAATAAAACCGCTGAAGAGGGGAGAACGGTGCAGGTTCTCCCGTATAATACGGTGGGTTTCCTCAGTAGTATAGGTTAGCCAGCAGGGAACCTGATCCCGGCGAGTAACAGGTGAAACAAAGGAAAAGTTCAACAAGCGATCATCACCCGGCTGGATGGTAAGCTTGCTAAAATCAATGGTCCGCCGGTCTACCCGCGCAGGGGTGCCGGTTTTAAAGCGACCCAATTCAAGCCCGAGTTCCCGCAGCGAATCCGACAGGCCCACAGCGGCAAATTGACCGTTGGGACCACCTGAATAAGCCAGATCACCAATTATAATCCTGCCATTCAGATAGGTACCGGTGGTCAGGATGACAACCGGCGCAAGAAACTTCGCCCCTGTGGTTCCCACAACACCCTCCACTCGATTCCCCCGGACCAGCAACCTCTCCACCAGAACCTGCTTCACGTCGAGACGTTCCTGGCTCTCCAAAACTTTTTTCATGCTCCACTGATACCGTTTTTTATCGGCCTGAGCCCGGAGTGCACGGACGGCGGGACCCTTGGCAGTATTCAGCAGACGCATCTGGATGGCAGTTCGATCAGTATTAAGTCCAATCTCACCACCAAGGGCATCCACCTCCCGGACCAGCTGAGCCTTGGCGGGTCCACCCATAGCAGGGTTACATGGCATGAGGGCGATATTATCCAAATTCAAGGTGAGGACCAGCGTGCGACAGCCCATACGGGCGGCAGCGAGAGCCGCCTCACACCCGGCATGGCCCGCCCCTACCACAATGACATCATATTTTCCTGCCAGGTACTCCACGAAAGTCATACCTCACTTTCCGATACAGAAATCCCGGAAAATACGGTCAATTATATCCTCAGCAACCGTAGTGCCGGTAATCTCACCCAGAGCTTCCCAGGCAGCCTTCAAATCTATGGCCACCAGATCCAGGTTTTCACCTGCAGATAAAGCACGGAGAACCTCCTGTAAATGTTCGTAACAGCGAGTAAGTGCTGCGGAAATCGATAAACAGCGTCCTTTGAATGAAGAAGAAATTGTTAATCTAAT
>NZ_JBNATZ010000128.1:0-6970 GCF_049701015.1 Desulfofundulus sp. | reverse complement strand
GTCGACATTGCCATATGGATACGGCCTCTCCGGGGCCTTCCTGGGCGTCCACCCGTAGCACTCCAGAAGATTCCTTACCGCGGCCACGTCTGCCGCCCGAGTTATTTTCAGCCGCCACTGGTTCCCGGTCCTGGAATAACTTTCGTGTCCTTCTGCCGTAATACCCAGGTATTCCCGTACAACGTCCACGTACCATCTGTCGCGGTGGCGTACCCAGTAACCCTCTCCGGAGGTGGATGCTGTGCCCCACAGCACCCCCAGCACGTAGGCCCCGGCGTCGGTCGTAGTGTCCAGATCGCCCACGGGGCCGGGTTTTCGCTTCTTGTACTGCGGGTCGGGCACCCCGGCCTCCCGGAACTTCCGCGCTACGACGCGGGCCATCGAGGGGCTGACGCCCAGTATGGCGGCTATTGTGGCGTTGCTCATCCCCCGTTCGCGCCAGGAGAGCCACTCGAAGGTGGTGACGGTATGTTTTTTGACGATGATGGTGTGTTCCTCATAAATATCGGTCCATAGGTGCTCTTGCAACCGTTTTATTTTTTCCTTGACGCTCAACAGCGTGAGTCGGGCCACGGAGGCCCGCAGGATTTCCTGCATCGCCAGGACGGCCTCCCGGTCGGAGTAGCGTTGCCGGGGCCAGAAGAAGCCCCGCAAGCCGTTTTTTCCGGCGGGGCACAATGTGGACGTGCAGGTGCGGTATGCTCTGGCTGACGCGGTTGTTTACGGCCACAAAGGAGCCGTGGGCGGCCAAGCCTTCCTCCACCGCGCGGGCAAGGAGCCGGATATTGGCGAAGAGAGGAGCGACCAACACAGCGAGGGTCTCGTACCGGCTCTTGGGGCCAGCAGCAGTCGGCCGGGAAAGAGCGGACGGAGGTCCCGGGAGGCCAGGAACACCCCGTCTTCAACCTGACCAGTCCAGGATTATCCGCTTCCTGGCGCGGCCAACACCCCGTTCACCGGGCAACGTAGCGACTGTCCGTGCTGGATTACAAAAACTTCCGGGTCAAATCAGTCGGCTGCAAAGATGCCGCTTGTAATGCCCACCTTCCATTCCTCATCGTTCCACTTTACCTTTGCTCCCAGCACCCCGGCTACAAGCCTGACCGGCAGCAAAACCCTGCCGCCGGTTATGCGCAGCGCCACCTCAGGGGCCCGGCCGCCGGGGGTGTACGCCGCGGCCAGAGCGGAAAGGTCGCGGTGCTCACCGTTCAGGTAGGCTACATGGCGGTGGCGGAGCGTTTTTTGACCGCTCGCCGGGTCATCCTCAGTGATGGTCACTGGATCAACGGGCAGCCGCAGGGTAAGCCCGTCTTTTACCACCACAACCTCCCGGCGGTTCGCGTCCCACGTGACCGCGGCGCCCAAGGTTTCCCAGACCTCCCGTGCAGGAACGAAACAGCTGCCGGCGATGAGTTCCGGCGGCACCTCCAGCTCCAGGGAACGGCCGTTCACCTCCACCAGGACCACGCGCGGATCCACCCAGACGTCCGTCCGGAAGTGGAATTCACCTTCGTAGCGAAATGCCTGGAGTTGCTGACTCCCGGTCAGCACCTTCGCCACCTCCGGGGTCACTGCCGTAAGTTCTGCAGCGTCAAGGTTGACCCGGTTCGAGGACCGCCAGGGGGGAGCGTTTGCAATGACTGTTCTGGGAAGCTGATAGTCGAGCCGGTCGAAAACCCTCCGGTCCCCGCAACAGACCAGATCCACCCGGCCGGTCCCGCCATACAGAGCACTCACCTTAAGCGGGTAGTAGAGGGCAGGCGTTATGAACCGGTAGGCAAGTGGTGGTACGGATTGCACTTCTTTTCCGATATGGACAAGATCGAAGGCAAAGTAGTTGAAACCGCGCTGGCAGTAGTCGGCCACCACCTCTTTTTCCTGCTCCGTCAACTCCCGTACCGGGAAGCTGTTTTCGCGGAAGTAGGCTTCTACCCACCAGGCGAAGGCCGCCGGGTCGTTTACCCGCACCACGGTAACGTCGTGAACGCCGAGGCACCGGTGCAGAAGCAAGTCCACGGGCTCACCGTCGCCTGTTCCTTCACCGTAGCTTTGCACCATGGCCTTTCGGAAGTAGGTGACCCGGTGGGCGTTCAGGATCTCCTGTAGCCGTTCGAAGGCCCCGTCCGGAGCCAGCGCCACCACCGGTTCCGCCGGGAAGGGCGTGAACTCCAGCACCGCGGTGTCTCGCCCGGCCTGAACATCCGTGGCCAGAACCAGCAGTTCTTCCTCGCCGTTGAAGGCGAGGAAGGCCTTCTGCCCCGGCTCGCTGAGGGTAACGGGCTCGGTGTAAATTGCTCCCCTATCGGCCCGGGCCACTGCGGGAAGCACCAGCACAAAGAGAATAAGGGAGATAAGGCAAATTTTACCGCGGCCTACCCCTGGCATCGCAACCCACTCCCTTACTTTACGGTCACCACGTAGGGCGGGATCGGCCAGTAAAGGGGTGGTTTTGTGCCCAGACCCAGGTAAATCCGGTACTTGCCGGGCGGCATCTCCGGGTCGATCTCCGCCGCCTGGTCAAAATGACCGAGCAACTTTTTCTGACCTCCGTCGTAATAGTAAGTGGAAAAGGCTGTTTCGTAGGCATACGGGTACTTCTCCGTGTCGGGCTCGGGAAGAAAAGCCACGTTTACCTCCTCTACAGAGGAGAGCGCCTTCGGCAGCTCGAGGTCGAACGAAAGTTTATATTCCTTGCCGCGTTCGGCTACCTCCGGCACCTGGCTGGCCACGTTCCGGAAGGGATTGCGACTGCCCTCCAGATAGTCAGCCAGCCCTTGAGAAAGGGGCATACCGCGGGCAAGCCGCCAGCCTTCGCCCCGCTTAATCAGGTAAAAGGCAAACTGCCAGTCCCCCTCCTGTCCGATGCCCCAGCGGTGCGCTTCCTTCCCGGGGGCAACGTGGGCGCGCGCCAGGCAGCCCACCTCGTCGCCGCGGGGGCCGACTGCGAACGTCGATCCAGCAGCGATGTTTGACACACGCACCACATCCGGCGGGACTTTTGCATTGAAAGTTGCCTCCAGAAGCCCCACGCCGGGCCAGACCACCGCCTTAGGGTGCTCCAGGCAGGCCGCCGCCGTTCTGTAATCGCTGCGTCCGATGGCCGCCAAGTAATTCTCCACCACCGCTTCCGGCTGGGCCAGCGCCCAACCCCCGGCCGGCGACTGGCCGCCGCCCGGCGGCGTACCTGCACCTCCCGGAGCCGCTCCCGTCCCACCGCGCCCGCAGCCGGCAATCACCACGAAGAGCAAGGACATTAAAACGAGTAACAACTTGCGCATAATTGACCCTCCTTATTTTCAGCTTTAGCCCCAGGCCCCTGCTGCCGCCATCCCGCCGGCGGCGGGGCTATTCGCTTTCTCCGCCGCTCTTGCTGCGAATGACCACTGTCATTTCAGATGGCTCCCACCGCACCTGGCAGCCAAAGCCTTCCGCCGCCCACCGCGCCGGCAGGCAGACGCGGCCGTTTGTAATCTCCGGCGCCAGATCCATGACCATGGGTTCCGGAGCGGCCGGGCCCACCCGTTTCTCCATCACCGGATTGCCTACGGTAAAAGAGACCACGGCCTCGCCCTTTTTCAGGGTAACCGTCTGGTTTTTCTCCTCCCATACCACATCTTCATCGCGGACACCCACCGCCCGCGCCAAAAAGCGCACCGGAACAAGGACGCGGCCGCCCCGCAGGTAGGGGGCCACGTCCATCCGGACCAGCATCACCGGGCCGTGCCGGTAGCCCACGGCACACGCCGTGCTGCCCACCTGGAAGCGGACCTCGGACGCCAGGGCGCCTGCCGGAGCCTTGCCGGGGAAAAGCAGGGCACACGCCACGGCAAGAACCAGAGTCAAAGCGATTCCTCTTTTCGTCACGCGGTGCTTCACACTTCTCCCTGCCTCCCTTGTTTAGGGGCCGGTGCCGCCTCCCGCCACGCGCCAGAAGCCGTTCGGACCATCACGCAGAATGTAATAAAAGTAAGAATGCATACCCGCCGGGAGCACCGGGCCGTCATAGGGTTGGTAAAAGGTTACCAGAAACAGCTTATGGTAACGCGGGTCGCGGAGGTCATCCGGCAGGAGCGGGCGCTCCTCAATCTCACGGAGCGAGCACCCTTTGAAGTCCTGCGCAAAACGGGCGCGCACGGCCTCCTCCGGGGTGGCGTACCCCGGCCGGTTAAGAAACCCCTCCGGGTAGACTTTTAGGAGCCAGTTCCCGGCGGTAAAGGTGAGCCCGTTCACCGTGACCTCGGCTGGGTAAACTCCGGCCTGGCCAGGGGAAAGGAGTCCCACTACCCATTCCCCGGGGCCGCCCGGGGAAAGGGTTATTTTATCCGCCTGCCGCCAGTACTCGTTCGGTTCAGCGGAACCACCCACTCCTCTGAGCCTCACTACCGGCCGCGACGCAGAGCCACTGGTGCGCACCAGAATACTCAAACCCTTGTCCGGCTCTACCGGGTTGGGGTCGAAGACCAGCTCTTCCGCCCAGGCAATCTCACCGGGGGCCAGGGTTACCTGCTGGGTGGCCGAGCCCCACGCGGCGCTGTAACCCAAACCGGCGGCCACGTAGCGGGCGGGAAGGAAAACTCGGCCGGACCTCATCTCCGGGGCCACGTCCATCACCAGCGAAACGGAAGGCCCCGTGCCCGCCTGCCGCTCCAGCAGGGGACTGCTGAGCTTAAGGCGCAGGATCACGTCTTGTTTGCGCAAACTCACGGTCTGGGCAGCGCCGTCCCAACGCACGCCTTCCTCCGGCACGCCCAGAGCATAGGCCAGGTAACGCACAGGGACGTAAGTGCGCCCCTCGCTGACGTAAGGGGCCACGTCCATGGTGTACTGCCGTGCGTTGGCTTCGTAGCTCACCCGGCCGACCCAGAAGTGGGCCGGAGCTGGCGCCGCCTGCGCCCAGGATCCCCAACAGAGGACGAGTGCAGCGTTAACCGCAAGGACAGCCGAAACAAGGCCAGAACACACCCGGCACCTTTGCGCGGCCGCTTTACCCGGCACCGCCGCTTTTGCCCGGGCTACCGGGTTGCCGCTGGAGAACAGTGGAAAGATGCCTCCGGTGGCGGCGTTCCCCGGTTTGTTGCTCGCTTTCCTCCTACTGCATCCAGCCATGGGAACTTCCTCCTCCACCGCCGGAACGCACTGCCGTTACGTAGTAGTAATCCAGGGAATCGATGACGGCGGGCCCGGACACGTAATAGCCCTTTTCCCTTTCGGCCTCTCCCCAAGTAAGGCACGCTTTGTCGACGACGCCCCATTTGTTGCTGTCCTTGTAGGCCCAAATGAAGACCACCCCGGATACCTCCGGGCTGCCCGAAGTGATGAAGCCGTAGCGGAAGACCTTGCCGTATTTATCTACATTCCAGTTGTCTGCTTTTTTCGTCACGCAAAGGGGGACCACCCACACCTGGTACCTGGCTCCGGCCACCAGGCCGCTCAAGGTCAGCTCCTGCGGGTCCCGCTGCTGGTACACGTTCGAGCTCCACTGTCGCTTGTACTGCGCCGGGTAGTCCTGATAGTAAACCCCCGTTTCCCCGGGAGCTTTTTTCCAGGCCGAGGTGGGCGAGGTATCGTATGGCTCCCCCTGGATGTAGACGCGGTAGCCCCAGACGGCCGTATCCACGGGCAAAAGCCAGAATTGCTGTCCGCCAGCGAAGCCTTCCTGAAAACCGGCGGTACCTTCAATGAGGTTCACGGGGGTGTGGGGGTGAAACGTTATCAATGCCTCACCGGGGGCTTTGTTGCTGCTTGTTGTTGTGCCCCTCGCCGTCCCCCCTTGCGGGGCGGCACCGATGATGAGCACAGCCTGCGTATCCTCCTCCCACGCCGCCTGGTAGCCAAAGCCCTCGGCCACATAACGGGCGGGCAGGCAGAGGCGGCCGTTGACGATTTCGGGCGCCACGTCCATCGGGATGAAGTTTTTGGCGCTCGTAGCGGCATCCGTCCTCATCATCTCCGCGCTACCGACCATAAGGTAAAGGGTTATGTCACCCTTCCTCAGGGTCACCTTCTGCGTGTTCGGATTCCAGGTGATGTCCTGGTCGCGCACCCCGAGGGCGTTGGCCAGGTAGCGGATGGAGAGGTAGGTCCGGCCGTTCTTCACGTAGGGCGCCACGTCCATCGGAAACGTCTGGCTGCCGGCTTCGTAGTAGTTTTGACCGATGCGGAAGACCGCCGCATGCTTCTGCTCAGGCGGGGTTACCGATGGTTGTGACACGGGCTGCTGCTCCGGCGGCACCGGAGGTGCCGCGGTTTCTACCGGCAGCACTCCAAGCTGCCCGTCGTTCTCGTTGTAGAAGAAGATGCCCACCTTACCGTAGCGGCTCACCATCAGGAAGCCGGGCGTGTAATGCTTGAGGGCGAATGTCTGCGGGTTGGAGGCAAACCCCGGCCTGGCCCAGCCGTTGACCTCCCACTGCCAGCAGGTATTGTCGAAGGCAAAGTGGGAGACCTCCACCGGGTCGCCGCCGGTGGCCTTTACCTCCACCGCAGGCCAGCTGTTAGGGCACCGTGCCCCCTCTACACACCGGAGGTGCACCGGGGTAAGGGTGCAGAGGTCCGGCACCGTTTCTGTCACCCATGGGCAGGAACCGCCGAGCACCACCGCGCCAAGCTGTCCGTCGTTCTCGTTGCCGATGATGAGCCCCATCTTGCCGTAGCGGGCGATCATCAGCATGAACATGCCGTAGTGGGGGATGTCGTAGTACTTGGGGTTGGTCTTAAACTCCGGTTGCGCCCAGCCAGCCACCTCGTCGTGCAGGTACTGCCCTTTCGCCCAGAGGCCCACTTCCACCGGGCCGCCGGAGGAGAGGACTTTAAACCGGTTCCCCTCCCGGTTGACCTTGCCCAGCCCCGGCACGTCCAGACCGGTGAAGGGGCCACCCTGCAGCACCTTGTACGTCAGTTTACCATCGTTCTCCCTTAAGCGCCCGGCCGCACGACGCGAGGACGGAAGGGAGAGGCGTTATGGAAACCG
>NZ_JBNATZ010000127.1:0-7050 GCF_049701015.1 Desulfofundulus sp. | reverse complement strand
GCAACGCTTCAGCGACGTGCCGCAAAACGCCTGGTACGCTGGTATGGTTGGTGCAGCCGCCAAAGCAGGCCTGGTCCGGGGAGTCGCCGAACACAGTTTTGCACCGGCCCAGCCCATTACCAGGGAGCAGATGGCGGCCATGATGGTGCGGCTGATGGCGCGGAAAGGACTGGATGTGACCATTGGCGGTGCCAGTGTCTCTGCAATCCTGGCCGGGTTTAAAGATGCTGCCTCTATTTCTCCCTGGGCGCGAAACTCCGTAGCCCTGGTAGTACGCGAGGGAATAATGAAAGGTCGAGCGGCGGCCGGGTTCACCCCAGCGGGGAATACCACCCGGGCGGAAGCGGCCGTGGTCCTCTACCGGGTGCTGCAAAAACTGCAACCGCCTGCTGCTTAAGTACAGGCCCCCACTGCCGCGCCTGGAGCAGTGGGCCGTGGGATGTACGCCCGGGTTGCATGCGTACTGCGGGAGCGGGTACCGTTCCGCTCCCGCAGGCACTACTTTTTTATATGGGGTGATTGCATGAAGCGCAAACTCATTTATCTTGTCGGCCTGCTGGTGATTCTGGCCGGGGTGCTCGGGCCCGCTTTCTACATGCATAAAGTTTTCAGTTCCGAGCAGCAGTACGGGAAGGCCCGGGGAAGCTCCACTGCCGGCAGCCAGCCGGTCGGACAGAGCGAGGCAGAGAAGGAAAACACTGCGGTAAAGCCCGGATCCGCTCCCGGGAAAGGCCAATCTTCCCCTGCAGCAGTAGTAGCATCACAAACTTCCTCAACCGGAGCGAAGCAGGACAGCCATCAAAAGGAACAGCCCAACGGTACCTCCCGGAAGGGTACGGTACCCGCTCAAGCGGCAGGGAATACTGCTGCTGCCCTGGAGAGTGAAGGTGGGTGCCGGGTATGGGTGGCCGTGGTCGGGAAAAATGGCGAGTTCCTGTTCAGGCCCGCGCAGGTTACGGTTAAAGCCGATAATAAGTGGGGCGTCACCGCCATGGGTGCCCTGGATGCCACCGGCCTTTCCTATACCATGAAACCGACCTGGCCCGATTTTGTGGATTCCATAGGCGGGCAGGCCAACAGCGCCATGGCAGGCTGGATGTATGCTGTCAACGGTGAGGTACCCATGCACATGGCCAGCAAGCACCCGGTGAAAAACGGTGATAAAGTGGTCTGGTGGTACAGCAGAAGTATGGACCAGCCCCCTCCGCGTTGGGAGGACCTGGTGAACAAAAAGTAGAGGGATGCTTTGCATGTTCGATAGTTTTTTTTACAGGCCCAAAGGACTTTTCCTGCAGAGTTTTCACCCGGCTACCGTCCTGGTCTATCTCATGGTGCTCCTTATCCTGAGCCTCGTATATGATCACCCGCTTTACCTTTTGATGCTCTTTTTCCTGCTCGCCCTCCTGATCAGGGAAGCGGACGGCGTGGCAGCCTGGGAAGGATTTATGAAAGCGGGCGTCTTTTTAATGCTGGTGGTGATGGTGGTCAACCCCCTGGTGATACGGGCCGGCAGGACCATTATCCTGCACGGGCCTGAGGTCCCCTTCCTGGGCAAGCTTGACATATCGATGGAGGCACTCTACTTTGGTGCGGTTTCCAGTCTGAGGCTCCTGGTTATCATCAGCATTTTTTGCCTCTATAACTTGATGATTGACCCGGATAAGATTTTAAACCTCTTCGCCAGGGTGGCGGGCAGGTCGGTGCTGGTGATTACCCTGGCCACGCGGCTGTTCCCAACCATGGTCAGGGACCTGCAAAGGATCAGGGAAGTACAGCAGCTGCGGGGAGTCGATTTTGATACGGGTAGCCTCTGGCAGAGGGCCAGAAAATACTCCGGGTTGTATAACGTGCTGCTTTTATCTTCCCTGGAGGGTGCCATGGAGATTGCCGAGTCCATGCAGGCCAGGGCCTTCGGCAGTGGCAGGCGTTCCGTCTACAGCCGGAACCTGCTCAGGCCCCGGGATTTCTTCTGCCTGGGTGGGAGCGTACTGGCCCTGCTGGCGGCAGTCTGGGGGTTGCATTACGGTTGCGGCCGTTACAGCTTTTACCCGGAAGCCGACTTGCTGATTAAAGATAGGGCGACGCTGGTGGTCCTCTTTGTTGTAGTTTCTTACCTGTCTGTACCGCTGATCCTGAGCAAGGGGTGGAAGCATTGCCGCTTTTTACAGTCAAAAATCTAACCTATTATTATCCCGGGACGGAAGAACCCGCCCTTAAAAATGTGAGCCTGGAAGTCAGGGAGGGGGAGTTCCTCCTGGTTACCGGTGGTTCCGGTTCGGGCAAGTCCACCCTGGCCAGGGTACTGGCGGGCCTGATCCCCGATTTTTACGGGGGCCGCATCGGGGGCAGGGTTTTCTTCCAAGGCAGGGATATCCGGACGCTGGACCGCCGGAGACTGGCCCGTGAAGTGGGCATGGTCTTTCAGGACCCTGAAAAACAAATTGTGCAGAATTGTGTGGAGGCGGAAGTAGCCTTCGGCCTGGAAAACCTGGGGTTGCCGCCTGACGAGATTTCGCGCCGGATTGGCGAAGTGGTCAGCTTCATGAACCTGTCGCCGTTCCAGGAGGCTCTTACGGCCAACCTCTCCGGCGGGCAGAAACAAAAGCTGGCGCTGGCTTCTGTACTGGCCATGCAGCCCCGTGTGCTAATTCTCGACGAACCCACCTCCCAGCTGGATCCCGTCTCGGCAGAAGAAATTCTGAATGTGGTCAAAAGGCTTAACGAAGAGATGGGCTTCACGGTGATCATGGTCGAGCAGAGGCTGGAAAGGTGTTTCCATCTTGCGGACCGGGTGCTGCTCATGGCCGGGGGTGAAATTATCTGCCACGGCAGTCCCTCCGATGGAGCCCGGGAAGCGGTGAAAAGAGGACTTCCTTTTGTGCCGCCTGTAGCCAGGTTCTTTGCCTCCCAAAACTCGCCGGTGGTACCGGTTACAGTAAAAGAAGGCCGTCAATTGCTGCAATCACGTTTGAAGGGGAATGGGGGCATTGTGCCGGCCGTCACTCGCAGCAGGTACCATTCCACTGCCCAGAAGCCGGGGCGAGCTATGGTCATTTTAAAAAATGTATGGTTCAGCTATCCGGGCGGCCGGGAGGTTTTGAAGGATGTCAGTCTTGATGTGAAAGAAGGAGAATTTGTAGCTATCCTGGGGGAGAACGGAGCCGGTAAATCAACACTGCTCAAGATCACGGTGGGTCTGCTCAAGCCCGACCGCGGGAGAGTTTTCGTACACGGGAAGGAACCGGGTCGCGGTGGGTTTAAAGAGATCAGGAAGTTTACCGCCTATTTATCCCAGAACCCCAACGACTACCTCTTCCAGGAGACGGTGGAAGACGAGCTCCTCTTCACCATGCGCAATTTTGGTTTGCATGACCGGGAGCTTGTGGATGAAACCCTGAAAAAACTGCAGCTTGAACGTTACCGCCGTAGGAACCCCCGGGACCTGAGCAGCGGGGAAAGGCAGAGGGTGGCTCTGGCTTCCGTTCTGGTTACCCGGCCCGACCTGATCATTCTGGATGAACCCACCAGGGGAATTGATCTGGCTTTGAAAACGGAGCTGGGGTATTTCCTGAAAGAGGAGGCTGCCAAAGGCAAAACGGTGATTGTGGTGACTCACGATGTGGAGTTTGCAGCCGAGTTTGCTGAGAAAGTGGTCATGATGTTCGCGGGCAGGATTATCAGTGCCGGGGATAAGCATGCGGTGCTGGGCAGGTCTGTATTTTATGCCCCGCAGATCAGCAAGTTGTGCCGGGGCATTTGCGACGGGGTGCTTACTTTTGCCGAGGCACAGGAACGGCTGGAGCCATTTCTGGCCGCTAAGCCCGCCGTCCTGAACGAAAACGCGGAGGAGAAGGTCACATGGGGACTAACTGGGGCCTCTACGCCACACTGACAGGCATCCTGGCCGTTTTACTGCTTTTGTCCGTTGTGGATAAAAAAGGGGCGCTGGACTCCCGGCAGGTCTCGGTCATCGCCGTCCTGGCCGCCCTGTGTGCGGCAGGCCGGGCGGTGACGGGAGTCGGCCTTTTGTTTTTACAGCCCACCATGTTTCTGGTGGAAATAACCGGTTTTGTCTATGGTGCGCGGGTCGGCTTTTTTGCGGGTGCCATGACCCCTTTAATCTCCAACTTTTTTATGGGTCAGGGGTCCTGGACGCCCTGGCAGATGCTCTGCTGGGGGATGGTGGGCGTTTCCGGGGCAGCGGTAAAAGCCCTGTTCCCCCGCGCGGGCAACAAGACCCTGACCGCAGTATGCGTTCTGTGGGGGTATCTTTACGGCGCCATTATGGACATCTGGCAGTGGACCGTCTTTATGCGCCCCCTGACCTGGCAGACCTATCTTCTCACCTGGGCGTCGGGTTTTAGCTTCGATTCCCTGCGGGCTGTCGGCAATCTTGTCTTTTGTGCTGCCCTGGGGCACCAGACCCTGAAGATCATGCAGTATTTCCGGAAAAAGATGGATGTGCAGTACCTGGAGAGGTTACAGGATTAGAGTTTCATTTCACTTTGGAGGGTGAGATGTTTGAGGAAACTATTTCTGGTCCCGCTGACCCTGCTTACTTTTTACCTGGCCGCCGCGGGTCTGGCTGCTCCCGGGCGGGCGGGAGCGGCTCCCGGGCAGCCTCCGGCGGTGGAGTGGTCGCTTATGCCGGGTAAGGGGGAGGCCCGCTGGGTCGCCCGGACGGGAGACGGGGGATACGTCGTGGCCGGCTGGGTCGCGTCCGGCAACGGGGGGTCCGACGTCTTCCTCGCCCGTATTGGCCGCAATGGTGACAGAGTATGGGAGAAAGCTTTCAAGGGCCATGGGTACAGCTGCGGTTATTGTGCCCGGGAAGTCCGCGGCGGCTTTATCGTTGTTGGGGATACAAAATCCGCAAACGGCTACGATCACGATGTCTATGTGGTGCGGACTGATGAAAGCGGCCGGCTCCTGTGGGAACGTAATTTCGGCGGCCGGTATTGTGACTATGCCTGGTCCGTACAGCAGACAAGGGACGGCGGCTTCATTCTGGCCGGTGGTACGGAGTCTTTTGGTGCGGGCATTTATGACGTGTACCTGATAAAGCTGGACTCTTCCGGTAAGAAGCTCTGGGAAAGGACATACGGCGGTAAGGGTTCCGACTGCGGCTATGCCGTGCTGGAGCTTGATGACGGCGGTTTTCTCGTTGCGGGCAATACTGAGTCCTTCGGTAACGGCAATCCCGACGTATACCTTCTGAGGACGGACGGGAACGGGCGGTTGATCTGGCAGAAGACGTATGGAGGTAAGGGCTCGGATTATGCATGGTCCCTCGCGCCTTCACCTGACGGCGGTTATGTGATAGCAGGTGAGAAGGAGGCTACAGGCAGTCAGGGAGGGGTTCTGGTGCCTTATCTGGTCAAGGTTGACCATGACGGAAATTTGCTCTGGGAAAAAACGTACGGACGAAATGCCGGTTCAGCTTATGCCGTCGGCGGAACTGATGATGGAGGGTATGTTCTGGCTGGTAAGAAGGAGTCCGCAGGGGGAGGATACGATAGCTGGGTGTTGAAAACAGACAAAAACGGAGTTCCCCTCTGGGAGAAGACCGTGGCCGGTGCCGGGTACAGTTGCGGTTACAGTATCCAGCAACTGGGAGACGGTGGATATATTGTGGCGGGGAGAAAGGGGATGGAAAAGGACGCCGGGAGTGAGATTCTGCTGCTGAAGTTAAAGGGGACCCGGAGATTCGAGGCACCCGTGCTTTTGCCCGCTGCCGGGGCAGCAGTCCTGGCCGGCCTGCTGGTGACTTTTATCCTTAGAAGGAGGGCAGCAGTGGGTTCGTAAAAATATGGGACTTCTTAATTTTACCGGGCTATTTGCATAAAAATTTTATATGCCTGGAGGAACTTCAAGCTTTATGGCGAATAATCACTTTTGTAAACATTATGTAAATAACCCGGCGGCCGAAGCCGCCGATCCCGAGAAGATAGCAGACATTCTACAACCGGTTCAGAGGAGCAGAGAAGGCAACCATGAAGGTGCTGTTTTCCTCAGAAAGGGGGCAGTCTTTCATGGTTTTTCTTATTCCTGCATTCTCCAAAGGAGCAGCAAAGGCATGCGCATAGCGGTCATTGACGGGCAGGGCGGGGGTATCGGCAAGGTCATCGTGGAAAAACTGCGTAAAGCCCTGCCCAGAGACGATGTTGAAATTATCGCCCTGGGTACGAATGCCATGGCGGCGGCTTTGATGCTCAAGGCGGGGGCCAACGATGCGGCAAGCGGCGAGAATGCCGTTATTTACAATGCTGACAAGGTGGACATCATTGTAGGCACCATTGCCGTAGTGATGCCCCACAGTATGCTGGGGGAATTTACCCCGGCCATGGCCGAAGCGGTGGCCAGGAGTCCTGCCAGAAAGATTCTTTTGCACCTCAATCGCTCGAACGTAGAAATAGTGGGTGTAGTTGCCGAGCCGCTGCCTCATTTAATCGACATGCTGGTGGAACGGGTGAAGGGCATAATGGGTGCAAGGTGTTTAAAGTAGAAGTAGCTTTTGATTCGCATGTGGAGGGTTTATTGATGCCGCCTTTTGAACGGGTGACCTACCCATTTACGGCCATTGTGGGCCAGGAGAAGATGAAAAAGGGACTGATCTTGAATGCAATCAACCCCCGCCTGGGAGGAATTGTCATCCGCGGGGAAAAGGGTACGGCCAAGTCGACTGCCGTACGGGCACTGGCTGCCCTGCTGCCTGAGATCGATGTGGTGCTGGGGTGCCCCTTCAACTGCGACCCCGGTGACCTTACCCGGCTTTGTCCCGTTTGTAGGGAACGGTTGGCAGCGGGCCGGAAACTGGAAAGAACGCGCCGCCGGGTGCATGTCGTCGATTTGCCGGTTTCGGCCACCGAGGACCGGGTGGTAGGCAGCCTGGACTTTGAATACGCCATTAAATACGGGCGGCCCCGCTTCGAGCCCGGGGTGCTGGCACGGGCCAACCGGGGGATCATCTATGTAGACGAAGTCAACTTACTGGACGATCATATTGTGGATGTTTTGCTGGATGCGGCAGCTATGGGCGTGAATGTGGTG
>NZ_JBNATZ010000126.1:0-7215 GCF_049701015.1 Desulfofundulus sp. | reverse complement strand
AGCGATGATCGTGTGCAACGAAGAAGCAAATCTGGCCGCCTGCCTGGATAGCGTTAAGGGGGTGGTCGATGAAATAGTCATTGTGGACACGGGTTCAACGGACCGTACCATAGAGATCGCCCTCCAATACACCGACAAAGTCTACCGTTACCCGTGGCACGGCGATTTCAGCGCCGCGCGCAACTATGCCCTTGCCCGGACTAAAAGCGATTGGATTTTGTCCCTTGATGCCGACGAAGAACTGGATACCAGTCCGGGCGATCTGCGCTCGCTTATAAACAACAACAGCGGTTACGAGGCCTTTTTCCTGCCTCTTCATAACCGGACAAATGAAAATCCTCATGATTACAGCCGGTTTTTCGTCCTCAGACTGTTTAGAAACAAGGCCTGCTACCGCTTCCAGGGGGTCATCCATGAGCAGGTGGTGATCAGCCGCCCGGAAGCGGTAGGCACAGCACAGGGCCCGGTTATCTGGCACAGGCCTTTACCAAAAAGAGAGCGCAACCGCAAGCGGGGCCGCAACCTGGCCTTGTTACGGCGGGCGGTAGCTGCGGATCCCGCCAATCCCTTCTTACAGTATTACCTGGGAGTGGAATGGTTGGGCCTGGGTAAGGCCGGACGGGCCCTCCCGTGTTTTGAAAGGGCGTATAAGTGCCTTGAGGAGGGGCATATCCTGTTCCGGGCACCGGCCGTGCGTTACCTGATTGCCTGCCTGAAAGCACTGGGAAGGCTCGACGAAGCGATATGCATATGTTTGGAAGAAACTCACCGGTACCCGTTCTACACCGACCTGTTTTTCGACGGGGGACTTCTCTTTGAGGAAAAAGGGGAGTATGAAATTGCCATCAGGTGGTTTAAGGAAGCTTTAAAGTGCGGCCCGCCGCCGGTCCTGTTCGCTCACACGAGCGGCACTGAAAGCTTCCTGAGCCTCTACCACCTGGGCTACTGTCACGAAAAGCTGGACCGGGTTGCACAGGCAAAAGATTATTACGAGCAGGCCCTGGTCTCAAATCCTGCTTATATTTATCCACTCTACAACCTCTTCCTGGTATATCTGTCTGAACAGGGACCCGGGGGAGCCTTTGATTACTGCCGGGCTGCGGGACATCTGAAACACCCCCAGCGGGCGGCAGTACTGGCGGATCTGTTCTACGAAGCTGGTTTTGCGGACCTGGCCTGTGCCTGCCTTGAAGAAGCAGGTAAGGAGCAAGATTTTCCCACCGGAACCCGTGCCCGCCGCCTGGCGCGATTTTACACGTATGCCGGCCGGGTTGACAGGGCGCTTTCACTCATCAACCACATCCGGGATGAAGATATTAAAACAGACTTTGACCTGGCTGTCGATGAAGTGGTGGCACTGGTTCTAAAGAATGACTTCAGCATGGCCAGAAAAAGGGCGCTTTCCCTCTGGCGCAAGCCGGAAGAAAGAGGTGCAGCGTGGGCGTTATTCAACCTGATTGCATTGTCCGCCGGCAAAGCGGTGTGCGGCCTTCCGGAAAAAAGCCGCGAGCCACAGGTTGTCAAAACGTTGCTCGCCGTCGTGGAAAATTGCCTGCGCAGCTGCCACGGAACCGGCTTTGCCCCGGGATATCAGCGGCTGGCCACACAGGCAATGCGATTTCTGGTGGAACTATCACCACGAAGCTGTAATGCTCTCATTACCTACCTGCAGGAAAAGGCCTGCACCGTCCGGCGCATGCTGGACTGCCGGTTTGGCCCGGCCAGGGGGCTTTTCCCATGAACAAAGGGCTAACTGTGAGCTTATGCATGATCGTTAAAAACGAAGAGGACTATATCGCCTCCTGCATCCAAAGTGTTAAGCACCTGGTGCAGGAAATCGTCGTGGTCGATACGGGCTCCACCGACCGGACGAAGGAAGTGGCCGCCCAAAGTGGAGCCAGGGTTTTTACGTTCCCCTGGGGTGACGATTTCGCGGCCGCCCGCAATTACTCCCTGGACCAGGCCACGGGCGATTGGATCCTGGTCCTGGACGCCGACGAAATACTGGCTCCAGTTACACAGGGAGAGTTTGCCAGGCTCCTTGACGCACCGGGTGTAGAAGGGTATTTCGTGAAAATCCGCAGCTACCTGGGCAACGGCAAAGGGATAGCCGAGGACCAGGTGGTACGGTTGTTTAGAAATAAACCCGCCTATCGTTTTGCCGGAGCCATCCATGAACAGGTGGCAGGAGCGATAAAAAAGCATAACGCAGGAGGGGGCCTCGCCTGTTCGGACCTGTTAATCCACCACTTTGGCTATCTCGACCGGCACTTACAGAGCAAAAACAAGCACCAGCGTAACATTTGCGTAATCAAAAAGGCCCTGGACGATAAACCCGGTGACCCTTTTCTTTTATACAGCCTCGGAATCGAACACTTACAGTGTGGGGAAATCAAAAAAGGCATTGAACAGCTCGAGAAGGCCCTGGCCTCCATGCGCGGGAACGAGGGTTATTTCCGTGATTTGCTGCTCACGCTTTGCCTGGGGCTTTTCAGAACCGGTCAAAAGGGCAGGTTGAAATTTATGCTTGACGGGGCCCTGTCCATGTTGCCCGCGGACCCGGACCTGCACCTGGTCAAGGGGCTTCTTGCCCTCCGTGACAGCAACTACCACTCAGCCATCGAGGAACTGCGTTATGCTCTCACCATGGGAGTTCAGATTCTGCCACCCCACCACATCCACGCCCTGCTCGGAGACGCCTGCAATCTTCTGGGCCTGTACGCGAAAGCAGAAGAAGAGTACTTTAACGCCTTACTCCTTGCACCGCACATGTTGTACCCGCTGACCCAAATACTGGGTTTAAAGCAGCGGGGACAGGGCAGGCTTCAATGGCAGGAATTAAGCCGGTTCGCTCCCCCATCCACAATAAAAAGCCTGTATAAAGAGCTGTGGAAAACCGGCGAGTACCCCCTGGCAATGGTCCTGGCGCTGCTTATACCGGTAGGGCAAACTGACCATAAAAATTGCCCGGAAGTAACTGAGACCTGCCGGGAATACCAGCTTATGGTGGAAAAGTACCTGGCCAACCGGCCCGGGCAGGAAACGCTGTGCAACTACCTTCTCACCGGCGCCAGCGAGATGCTTTTATACGCCAGTGCGGTGCAGCGGAACCTGGAGTGTGAGCTGTTTTCTTTCGTCCGGGGGCTGCTCAAGCTGGCCTCGTCCACTCTGGAATTGCTGGTCATGTGGCTGTGCCCACCCTGGTCACCTGCTTTTAACTAAATAGCCTGAACGTTGATGAAAGGATTGATCCGGATGCAAAGGGTGCTCATCGCCAGTCCGGTCCGACAGAAACCGTCCATACTAAAAGAATTCCTGTGGTCCCTCTCACACCTGGAAACCACGGGTCTGATAGTTGAATACGCTTTTATCGACGATAACGAAAGGGAAAGTACCCTGCTGCGGGAGTTTGCCGCCGGGAGAGAAAACGTTCATATCTTCCCCGGAGATACATCAGATCACGCTTACCGTTGCGATGAGCATACCCACCACTGGAGGGAAGATTTAATCTGGAAAGTGGCGGGATATAAAAACCGCTTTATCCAGATGACCCGGGACAACGGCTTTGATTTCTTGTTCCTGGTTGATTCGGACCTGGTACTGCACCCGAAAACGCTGGTACACCTGGTCGGGTTGGGAAAAGATATCGTTTCCGAAGTCTACTGGACCAGGTGGGAGCCGGACATGATACCCCTCCCGCAGGTCTGGGCCGGTGACCAGTACCGGCTGTATCACGTGCAGCGGGGTGAGATACTCGACGAAAAGGAGATCGCCCGGCGGCAGGAAGCCTTCCTGGAGATGCTACGGCGTCCCGGCACTTACAGGGTTGGCGGCCTGGGCGCCTGCACCCTGATCAGCCGCAGGGCAATCCTGCTGGGCGTCTCTTTCAGCGAAATATACAACCTGGGTCTTATAGGGGAAGACCGGCACTTCTGCGTCCGGGCTGCCGCCCTGGGACTGGAGCTTTATGCCGATACCCATTACCCGCCGTTTCACATATACCGGGAGTCTGATCTTGCAAAACTGAAAGAATATAAAGAGAAATACTTTCCAGCCGGCCAAGAAACTCCGCCCGGTACGGCCATATTGCAAACTGCCGGTGGAAGCAAAATTACCCTTGCCATGCTGGTAAGAAACGAAGCAGGGAGATACCTGGAGAGAGTTCTCAAGCACGCGGCACAGTACGTCGATGAAGCCGTTATCCTGGACGATGCCAGCGAAGATAATACGGTGGAAATTTGTAAAAAAGTCCTGCAACACATACCTTTGACCCTGGTTTCGAACAAGAAACCCTCTTTTCACAATGAAATCATCCTGCGCAAGCAGCTCTGGGAGCTGGTGGTGGAAACCGGACCGGACTGGATTTTGATCCTGGACGCGGATGAAATCTTCGAGGACCGTGCCGTAAAGGAACTGCGCCAGCTCGCTGCCGACCCGGCCGTTGATGTTTACTATTTCCGCCTCTACGACATGTGGGATGAGGGGCATTACCGGGAAGATGAATACTGGCGGGCTCATTACCACTACCGGCCGTTCATGGTCAGGTACATCCCGGGCTTCCCCTACCGGTGGAAGGAGACCCCCCTGCACTGCGGTCGTTTTCCCTGGAACATTACGGAGCTCATAGGAGCCACAAGCAGTCTGCGCATAAAACACCTCGGCTGGATAAAACCTGCCGACCGGCTCGCCAAATACTACCGTTACAAAAGGCTGGACCCGCTGGGAAAATATGGAGTGATGGGACAGTACTTATCCATTCTCGATCCCAAACCAAACCTGGTGGCCTGGAGCGAAGAGCCTTGAACCCTGCTGGTGATGACACATATTATTCTCCTCCTGCATAACATGAACGTGAAAACAGTTGAATCTAAAGGTTGTTACTACGGGCCCGGGCAAAGGCGCCCCCCGCAATGCAGAGAAAAATTACTGCTTTGCGAGGGCGTCTTTGTTTTCCGGGACGCTTATAGCGCAATCCGCACCAAATTTATACGGGAGGGAGAAAGTCATATGTGCGGAATTACCGGCTGGGTGGACTGGGAAGAGGATCTAACACAGCAGAAAGCGGTACTCGAGGACATGGCGGCAACCCTGGCCTGCCGCGGGCCTGACGCCGACGGGCTGTGGTTATCTCCCAGGGCTGCCCTGGCCCACCGCCGCCTGATAGTGGTCGACCCGGCAGGCGGGGGGCAGCCCATGGTCCGCTGGAAGGGGGGGTACAGGTATATAATCACTTATAACGGCGAACTGTACAACACCCCGGAACTGCGGGCCGAGCTGGAAGCCCGGGGTTACCGCTTTCATGGCCACTCGGACACAGAAGTGCTGCTTACGGCTTTTATGGAGTGGGGCAGGGAATGCCTGCCGCGCTTGAATGGCATTTTCGCTTTTGCCATCTGGGACGAGGAAGACCAGAGCCTGTTCATGGCCCGGGACCGCTTGGGAGTAAAACCCCTTTTTTACACCCGCAGAGGCAGCGCTTTTATCTTCGGTTCGGAATTGAAGGCGCTCCTGGCTCACCCGGCAGTGCAGCCCGAGGTTGACGCAGAAGGTCTGGCCGAAATTTTTGTTCTGGGCCCCGGGCGCACCCCGGGTCACGGGATCTTCCGGGGCGTAAACGAACTCAGACCCGGCCACTGCCTCGTATACGACCGCCGTGGTATGCGCATTTACCGCTACTGGGCCCTGGAAAGCCACCCCCATCCGGACGACCTGGAAACTACCGTCGAAAAAGTGGGCTGGCTTTTGGAGGACGCGGTCAGGCGGCAGCTGGTGGCAGACGTGCCCGTCTGCACACTGCTCTCCGGCGGCCTGGATTCCAGCGCCATTTCCGCTTTCGCTGCGGCTGCCTTCCAGCAAAATGGTACCGGGCAACTCCGTACTTTTTCGGTGGACTACGTGGATAACGACCGTTACTTCCGGCCCAATCAATTTGAGCCCGATTCAGATGCCCGGTGGGTGAAACGGGTATCTCAATTTCTGGGTACCAACCACCGGACCGTATTGATCGAAACGCCGGACCTGGTGGAAGCGCTGGGCGCCGCCGTGCGGGCCCGGGATTTGCCCGGTATGGCCGATGTGGACGCTTCTCTTCTGCTCTTCTGCCGGGAGGTAAAAAAAGAAGCCACCGTGGCCCTGTCCGGCGAGTGCGCCGACGAAATTTTCGGCGGCTATCCGTGGTTCCGGAGAGAGGACGCCCTGGCCGCACAAACCTTCCCCTGGGCGCTGATTAATGGAGAGCGGACCCGTCTCCTGTCACCGGAACTGCAGGCAATGATCCGTCCGGAGGAATACGTGGCACAACGCTACCGGGATACGCTGGCTGAAGTACCGCGCATCCCCGGGGAAGACCCTCGTGAAGCACGCATACGCGAAATGACATACCTGACCATCAACTGGTTTATGGCTACGCTTTTGGACCGTAAGGACCGTATGAGTATGGCCACGGGGCTGGAGGTGAGGGTGCCTTTCTGCGACCACCGCCTGGTGGAATACACCTGGAACATCCCCTGGGAGATGAAGTGCTGCGGGGGCATGGAAAAAGGCATTTTGCGCCGGGCGCTGGCAGGAGTGTTGCCACAGGAGGTGCTCCAGCGGCGCAAAAGCCCTTACCCCAAGACCCATCACCCGGCCTATGCCGAGGCTGTGCGCCGGTGGCTCCTGGACATTCTGGACGACCCCACATCCCCCCTGTTACCCTTTATCAACATCGAGGCCGTACGCCGGCTTGCACATCTGGATGCAACAGCCATGAACATTCCCTGGTACGGCCAGCTGATGCGGGGACCCCAGCTAATGGCTTACCTCATTCAGATTGACACCTGGCTCAGGAATTACCGTGTGGTGGTGCGGTAGCTACCATCGCGTAAATAAACCGGTCCAGCCGTAGCTTCTAATCCAGGGCTTACATGACTTTGAGGAGTAACAAAAAATTTAAGCCCCGTGTACAATTGCACGGGGCTTTAAAAATGGTGACCCCAGCGGGATTCGAACCCGCGTTACCGCCGTGAAAGGGCGGTGTCTTAGGCCGCTTGACCATGGGGCCACAGAACAGTTGTCAGCCGTCGGAAGTCAGAAGTCAGATTTATGACCGACCACATGTCCGGCCATAACAATCTCAAAAAATTTCTCCGACCTCCAACTCCCGACCTCTGACTTTCATTTTGGTGAGCCATGGAGGACTCGAACCTCCGACACCCTGATTAAAAGTCAGGTGCT
>NZ_JBNATZ010000125.1:0-7226 GCF_049701015.1 Desulfofundulus sp. | reverse complement strand
TTTGAGAGAGCCGGTTTTAATGTAAAAATATAAAGGTGGCTTTCCTGGATTTGCCTCTCGGAGGCTTTTTTTCTTTCAAAGTGGTTGACCTGATTAATGCGATTGTATTCAGTGGTATATTTTATATAATATACACAGGGTATATACAAGGGGGTGATGGCTTGGAAAAAACCAGACTAACCCCAATCCGGTTTCTAGTTGACCTGCTGCTTGAGCTGGACAGGATTGTCGGTCAGGGGCAAAGGAGCAAGTTTATTATTGAAGCCACGCAAAAGGAATTGCTCCGGTTAAAACAAAAGAAGGCTTTACAGTCGGCGGCTGGGGTTTTCAAGAAAGAGGATTACCCCGGTTTTGCCGAGCCTGAAGATGTTTCCTCCTGGGTTCGCCGGTTGAGGGAGGAAGCGGAAGCCCGGAGGAGGAAGATTTTTGACCACTAATGGTTTTTTACTGGATACCACGATTTTAATCGATTTTTTCCGCAGGAGAAAAGAGGCAGTCGATATGCTCAACCGGCTGGTAGAAGCAGGCCCCCTGGCATGCTGTCCGGTTACAGTGGCCGAGGTTTTTTCGGGAGCAAGGCCCGAGGAGTTGCATAAAATAAAAGAATTTTTCAAGGCTCTGCTTTTTTATCCTGTTGAATATAAAACTGCCCGCCGGGCCGGTTTGTACCGGAGGGAATACGGGAAAAAGGCATCACCCTGAGTATTTCGGATACCATTATTGCCGCGGTGGCAGTGGAAAATTCCCTGACTCTGGTTACAAAGAACGTGAGGCACTTTCCCATGCCGGAACTGGTTGTAATTGAGCATGATTAACTTTATATAGCGCTCTCCGCCCGGCAACCGGTCAACCCCGCAAAGACCGGGCGGGGGATAAGGCGGAATCTGCAGCGGAAACCGGGAGCTAAGAACTGGAGGTCCGAAAAGTGAAATCAGTGCTGGATGCGTGCAAACCGCGGCCCGAGATCCTGGCTGGTACATTCAACCCCGAGGTTTTTACGGCGTCGCTCAGCCCGGTCGTCGAGTTTTATCGCAGCAGCCGGGGCATCATTGATAGTATTTACACCAGCGCGGAGCTCTTTTTCCGGGAGGCTACTTACCCGACCCAGGGTTTACGGTTGACTCTGGCGGAAGTTTTCGGCCGGATTGCGGGTGATCTGACCGTTCCGGCCATCCACCGGCTGGAGACGGCTTTTGGTGGCGGCAAGACCCACACGCTGATCGCCTGTACGCACATCGCCCATAAAGGTACGGAGTTGCGCAGCGTCATCCGGGACGTCCTCGACCCGGAGCTTCTCCCCGAGCCCGGCGAGATCGCCGTCGTTGGCGTGGCGGGTGATGAAATTCCAGTGCATAAGCCAAAGGGCAGGGCTTTAGTGCCTTACACCCTCTGGGGCGAGATCGCCTATCAGATCGGTGGAGAAAACCTTTACCGCGAGGTTGAGGATGAAGCGAACTCCCATGCCGCGCCCGGCAAAACGTATTTCGACAGGGTGTTTGCAGGTCGTAAGGTCCTCATCTTGCTGGACGAGCTGGCCCAGTACGCGGCGCGGCTTGAAGCGGCCCGGCCCGATGGCGCCAGCCAGCTGGCCGCCTTTTTAATGGCTCTTCACGGCTACGCCCGCAACCATCCGGGGATTGCGGTGGTGCTCACGCTTGCCAGCACAACAGATGCCTTCGCCAAACAGACGGAGCACCTGGCAAAGCTCATCAGCCAGGTGCGCGGCGAAGAGGTTGGCGAGGACGATGCTCTGGGGATTGGGGAAAGAGCCGTGAAGGGCGTAGCCAGCGTGGTTGCCCGTGACGCGGTCCAGGTCACGCCGGTTCAGGCGGCTGAAATTTCGTCCGTCCTCACCAAGCGGCTGTTTGTCTTCATAGATCGTGAAGCCGCCAGGGAAACCGCTGAGGAGTACATGGCGATGTACCGCCGGAACGCGGCCCTGCTGCCGGAGGAGGCTTCCAGCGATGACTTCAAGGGCCGGATGATCGCCAACTATCCGTTCCACCCGACCCTCGTTGATTTTCTTAATAAGAAGCTGGCCAATGCCGAAAACTTTCAGGGAACGCGCGGCGTCCTTCGGGTTCTCTCCCTTGCCGTGCGCAGCCTGTGGCAGAAGCAGAAGGCCGTTCCGATGATCCACGCGTGCCACCTTGACCTGCGCTCGGAGCGGGTGGTTAATGAAATCCTGGGCCGCACGGGCAGCTCGGACCTGCTCTTTGTTCTTAACGCCGATATTGGCGGCGTAGATACGGGCACGCTGGAGGGAGGCCACAGCAACGCGGAACTGGCCGACCGGCGCAACCCCCACCCGGAAGGCCACCCCCTTTATGAGTATACATGGAAGACCGTTTTCCTGCACAGCCTGGTCGGCCGCGAAGAGGGCCTGGGCTCAAAAATCTTCGGCCTCACCGAGTCCGAAGCCTGTTTTAACGTTTCCTTCCCCGGCTTAACGCCGCCGCAGGTGCGCACGGCGCTGGAAGAGATCAGCGAAAGCGCTTTTTACCTCCGGTACGAGCAGGGGAAATATTTCGCCAGCGAAGAGCCGACGATTAACAGCGTTCTGGCCAGAATCCGCAGGACGTTAAAAGCTGCCCAGGTGGAGGAGCTGCTGGAGGCGGCGGCACGAAAGGTGGTCACCGGGGGGGCGGGTTTGTTTCATATAGAGCATGATGTTTCGCTGCCGGAGCACCTGCCCGACGGCAAAGACCGGCCCGTGCTCGGGGTCGTTTCGTTAACTGCCGGGACGATTGATGTTGAAGCCATGGTGACCACAAAAGGCCAGAACAGGCCGCGGGAGCGGCAGAACCTCATTTTTCTCCTCGTTCCGGAAACCGTTATTGTGAAGGGGATAAACGATCAGGACGGGCTCTTCGAAAACACCCGCGTTTGGGACGCCCGGCAGCGAATTGATGGTACTGCCCGCCAGGTCATGGCCATGCGCCTGCTGATGGAGAAGCCGCAGAGCTACGGGGTAAACCCCCGCCGCCTGGAAGATGAAGATTTTCGGAAGCGCTACGCTGAACGCGAAAACGCCCTGCTTACCGATGTTTCGAGAATCTATACGGGCTTCTACTACCCGGGGTCAGCGGGATATATCGTGCGCAGGGAAATAAAGACTGCCGGGGGCGAAGGCGGGGCACCCTTTATCGAGCTGATCCGCGACGCGCTGAGCAAGGACGGCAAGCTCCTTACCGGCAGCAGCACAACTCAGGCCGACCTCCTGAACTTGAGCAAGCTTTTCTTCGAGCACGGCGACGCCGTAACTTTAAAGGAGCTGCGGGAAAACTTTTACCGCGTGCGCAGCTGGCCGGTGCTGGAGAGCCCTGTAGTTTTCGACCAGATCGTGCGGGCCGGGGTCCAGAAGGGCGTCTGGTGCGTCTTCCGCATGGATACCGGGGAAAGCGCGAAACCGGCCGAATTTTACGACCGGGAAAATGATATTCCGCTGGGGGTTGACCTGGCTGCCGGGGATTACGGGCTCATCACTCCCCAGGGAGCCAACCAGCGCGGCTGGGCAGTAAATCAGAAGGTGGACCCGGTTGAAGTGCGCGAGGGTGTGATTTATACTGTTGCCCGGGGCGGCGTTTCCACGGTGGAGAAGGTTGCCGAAAGCATGGCCGGGAAATACGGGGAGGTTCCCGTCCGGGAACTGGAGGAGGCCGTGGTGACGCTGGTGAAGAGCGGCCAGCTTTTCGTTTTTCGCGGCGCGCCGGATCAAAAGGAAAAACCCGATCTCATCCACGGTTCCGCGGCAGCCCTTTACACCCCTTTACCCGGTGACGTCCTGATCACGCCGGCTGAAGCGGCTGGACGGGGATGGGTGACCGCCGGCCGCCGCAGGTTTGTCCTGGAAGGAAAGGAAGGGGCCAGGAAGCTGCTGCCGCTGCTCCGGCGGCTGGGCAGCCTCTACAATAAAGGCGCCCGCTCCACCATTGAAAGTATGGATTTGATTGATCTGGAGCTTCCCGGCGGCGGCTTGATCCGGCTTCAACTGACCGGCGTTACCCCGGAATCCATGAAGGCTCTTGGCGAGCTTTTTGAAGTGCTGGCCGGCGTGGTACAGCAGGGCGAACAAACCGAGGCCATTCTTGAAATAACCGATCCGGATGATGATTGCTTATTCATCCAGGAGTTGAAGAAACAATAAGGCGGGGCGGATCAAATGGCAAACCGGAAGTCAAACACCGGCCGGGGCCTGTTGCCTGACCTGCAGCACCGCATCCGGCCCCTGCTGAAGAGTGCCCCCTGGATCCTGAGGGTAACCGAATATAAGGACAAACCGGCGCCCGTCCTGGTAATCAAAGAGCGCGGCGAAGGCGCGGATGACGCCCCAAATAACGGCGGGGTTCCGGGCAGGGTGGTTCTTAAGGACCGGGGTTTGCTCTACGGCCAGCCCCTGCGCCGTTGCCTGCCCGTGATCCGTAACATTGTCAGCCGCGTCTGCGACCATGCCGGGATCCCGCTCGAACTCCAGCGGTATTTTGGCAACGGGGGCATTGCGTTCAGGGGCAACCTGCCCCTGGACGAGGAGGCGGGCGCCAAGCTGTCGCTCATCTTCAAACTCCGGGAAGGCATCAAGGATATGGACCGGGTTGAGCTTATAGCCCGGCGGGTGCAGCGCTTCAGCCGCGAGGAAGCGGTCTACTGGTTGACGCGGGCGACCCAGTACGGCGGGGCGGCCAGCCGCTGGGCGAGGTCGGGTATGCGGATCATGCTCGGCGGCCAGCCCGGGGATGAGGAGATCATTCATATGCTGGAAAAGTTGCGTGAATAGAGAGTGGAATAAATGTTCCGTAATCCCGCTACGGTGCCGTGTTGTCCACGCTCACTCCAGTGCTCCGCGCTGACAGCACCGCGGCTGGCTTCGGACCGGACTAGCGGCGCTGCAAATGCGGACAAGGCTGTTGTGGCTTACTTTAATCTTTTTATCGTTTAGTAGGTTATCTTTTCTAAAGCTACATTTCGCTGCCGCTGGTTTCACGCCGCAGTCCGGTTACCCTCGCTTCGCCGGGTGCTGTTACCAGCGTGTGCTGCGTCGTTCGCTTTGGCCAACGCGGCACCTGACAGTGGTAGCGGGTTGACTGAACAGTTGCAGAGAGGAGATTGTTTCGTGGCGCAGCACGCTATACCCGGAACGGACATGCGCCTGATCGAGGCGGGCTTCCCCTGCCACCAGGTCGGCGCGGAGACCCAGCGGGAGCGGGGTGCAAGTTCCGCTCTCCCACCACTGTATTTTCTCCACGTCTGGTGGGCGCGGCGCCCGCTTGTACCCAGCCGCGCCGCTGTTCTCGGCTCGCTCCTGCCTGCCGGGACGGACCCGGACTGGTTTCTCCGCCAGCTGGGCATCGAAAAAGTGCAGGCCCTGGTGAACGGGGAGCCGTGGACGCTTACCGGTCGTTTGCTTAATTGTCTGGAAACCGATAAATATGGAACGGAGTGGTTGCCAGTTAATAATGCGGTTCTCAAGGCACTTGAGAAGGAGCAGGAACGACGGAAAAAGAACCGGGATCTTATCCAAAAGCTCTGCGACGCGGACCCGGGCCTTGGCAGCCATTCGGTGATTACACGTTGGCTACGAGAATCTCAGCCTCTGCCGAAGCCATGGCCTAAAAAGGGTGACCGCCTCCCGGTCCAACGGGTGGCGGCAGATCCGGCTCATGTTAATGAGCGGATTGAATTTGCTAACTCGGAACGTATAAAAAGCGTTTTAGGTTCTGTCCTTAAATGGGACAATGAAGACCTTTATGCCTACGGGCGGGCTTATGCTCACCATCCAGTTCCAATAAATAAATCATTGACAGTACTCGATCCAACGGCAGGAGGAGGTTCTATTCCATTTGAGGCCATGCGCCTCGGATGTAATGTTATTGCAAATGAGCTAAATCCTGTGGCTGCCGTAATCCTCTATGCCACTCTGAACTACCCGGCGAGGTTTGGGCTTGGTCTTATTGAGGACCTGGAAAAATGGGGCAACCGTCTTATCACACACGTTGAGGAAAAAATGGCTGATGTTACGCCATTTTCAACCCTCCCCAAAGAGGAACTGGAACAGCTCAAAAAACATTGTAATAACTGCCAGGAAGTTGTTTCCCAATTTGATGGGCCCGAGCAGGATCAAGTAGGATTAATTTATTGTCGCCAGGTTACCTGCCCCCATTGCGGCGGTGAAGCGCCCCTGCTGAACACCTGCTGGCTGTCGAAGGAAGGCGAAAAGTGGGGTGTGCGCATTGTCACGGACGGCCGGCCGAGGGGCGGCAGGGTCCGGTTTGAAACCTACCGCCTCAGGGGTAACCGGGGGCCGAACGGCGAGGACCCGGACTTCGCCACGGTGAAGGATGGTGTGGGCCTGTGCGTCCACTGCCGCCAGGCCATCTCCGCCGAAGAAATCAAAGCCCAGGCGCGGGGCACCTCACCCCACGGCAGGTGGCAGGACCGGCTTTACTGCGTGGTGGCCGTTCGCTACCAGCCAAAACTGGATAAACACGGCAGGCCCCAGCGTTACAAAAGCGGCGAGCGGGCCGGTGAAATTAAGACCGAGAGGGTGCGCTTCTTCCGGCCGCCCAACGACCGGGACCTGGCGGCCCTGGCCGAGGCCGAAAAGCGCCTGGCCGAGCGATGGCCCGGGTGGGAGCGTCAGGGGCTCATTCCGACGGAGCGATTCCCGGAAGGTAACGATATGCGCCCGGCTATTTACGGCATGACGCGCTGGTGCGATATGTTCACGCCGCGCCAGCTCCTGGGACACCTCATCCTGATAGAGGAGCTCAATCGCCTCAAGCCGCAAATCCTCCGGGAGCTGGGGGAGGAGCGGGGTCGGGCAGTTGTTACATATCTTCAGTTTATGATCGATAAAGGACTTGACTATAACAGCAAGCAGACACGCTGGGAATACACTCGAGGCATCGTAAAAGGGACCTTTGGGCGCCATGATTTTTCGTTGAAATGGACATTTGGTGAAATGATCTTTACCGGCCCCAACTCGGGCGCAGCCTGGGCGCTCGCGCAGGTCGTTGACGCCTACGCAGGAATGGCGGAACTGCTGGCGCCCCTGCACGCAAAGCTCAACGGGGCCGCGCCGCCGGTGACCATCCGGTGCGGCACGGCGGCCCGGATGGAAATCCCCGATGGTTCGGTGGATCTGATCTGTATCGATCCACCCTATTACAACAACGTCCAGTATGCAGAGCTGTCCGACTACTTCTACGTCTGGCAGCGCCGCACCCTCC
>NZ_JBNATZ010000124.1:0-7247 GCF_049701015.1 Desulfofundulus sp. | reverse complement strand
CCCCGGCCTGGCCCCCTCCCCCAGCAGCCTCTGCCACCCATGAGCCCGGGACAGACACCCGGGCCGTAGCATGCGAAGCGGTCGGGATTCTCAGCAAAGAATTTTTGCCTGGCGTCCAGGCTGGCCTTAATCTGCTGGCCCTGTTCCGGGGTTAGCCGGCCATACTCCACGTACTTGTCTACCATTTGCTTTCTCAGGTTGATTATCTGCTGATGCAGGGAGCTCAACTCTTTGGTCTGCTGTGGAGTGAGGGCGGACGATACGCTAGCCGCCAGGGCCGGGACGGCTATGGCCAGAACCAGGACGGTGGCCAGGATAAGCACCAGTTTCTTTTTCACGGGATCAACCTCCTTGAACGGAATTTCTATGTGAGTTTATTATGTCCTTCGATTATCACAAAGTCGTTGGGATTCTGTTACGATTTTGTTACAAAGAGCAATTCTAATGATTAACATCAAGAATAAAAATCATTCTGCCCGGACTGTTATGTTATAATTCTGGCATCAGAGTGGTTAAACGGGGTGTAAAACGTGGTGGATAAAATTGTGATTTTAACTGACGGTGTGTCCAGGGAGGAGATTGCTTTAGATCCTCTGACCAGGAAAATTTATCTGGAGCTCACGGAACCGGGTTTGGAAGACAACCAGGCCGATGTGGACAGGTTGGTGGCGGCTTTAGAGAGGGCAATTGGGCCGGTGGTTGTGCCCCTGGCGTTAATGCGGCGCATTCCCACTGTTTTGCGGGATGCAGGTTGGCGGGTAACAGCCACAGTGGGGCTGGGGGCTCCCGGAGTTTGGAACCTGATAGACGTGGAACCTGGAGAAAACGTCAAAAAACATTACGGCTTGGCTGTCGATATTGGTACGACCACCGTGGTGGTTTACCTGGTGAATATGTATGACGGGCGAATTATGGGTACGGCTGCGGATTACAACGGGCAGGTTGCTCTGGGGGAGGACATCCTCACACGTATATACTTGGCAGGGAAGTCCGGGGGACTGGAACTACTGCAACGGGCCGTTCTCGATACTCTGAACGGTTTAATCAGGCGTTTAAATGGCGATCATGGTGTGGCCGGGCGCGAGATCAGCGCCGTTGTCGTAGGTGCCAACAGCACCATGGTTCACCTGTTTCTGGGACTTGATCCCTCCCGTATCTGTATGGCGCCATACATTCCAGTAGTAAATAAACCTGGCTTTATACCTGCCGGACAGCTGGGACTGGAGATTAACCCTTTGGCTCCTGTTTACTGCCTGCCATCCGTGGGAAGTTATGTTGGCGGGGACGTGGTGGCCGGCGTACTGGCCAGCGGTTTGCACCAGCAGGAAGAGCTTTCTTTGTTCGTAGATATTGGTACCAACGGCGAGATTATTCTGGGCAACCGGGACTGGCTGGTGGGGTGCGCAGGGGCCGCGGGACCGGCCCTGGAGGGCGGTGTGGCGGAATGTGGCATGCGTGCCGAGCCGGGAGCCATCGACAGCGTATCTATCGAGCCCGTGAGTGGCAGGGTTCGCTACACGACCATCGGTGATGCGCCCCCCGCAGGTATCTGCGGTTCCGGGCTGGTAGACTGCCTGGCGGAACTTTTGCTGGCGGGTATCGTGGACAGGGCGGGGCGTTTCAGGGATGGTAGCAGGGAGTTCGTGGTTGTGCCTGCATCGGAATCGGCTACCGGTAGGGACATTGTGGTTACCCAGGTTGATATCAACAATCTCCTGCGCACGAAGGGGGCGGTTAATGCTGCCCTGGAATTGTTACTGGAAAGTGTGGGTTGCGATTTTTCCGAAATCAGCCGTTTCTATGCTGCCGGTGCCTTTGGCCAGTATCTGCACCTGGAGTCGGCGATCACCATCGGTCTTTATCCCGATTTACCCCGGGATAAAATGGTACGCCTGGGCAACGCTTCGGGAGAGGGAGCACGGCTGGTTTTGCTCTCCAACCGCAAACGCGAGGAGGCGGAGGCTATTGCCCGCAACATTACCTACTTCGAGCTGAACGCCAGCCAGGCCTTTATGAATAAATTTGTCGGGAGCAAATTTTTACCCCACACCAACCTGGACTATTACCCCACGGTCAAGGCGAAGTTAATTGAACGTGGGCTGGTGGAAGGCTGATTTACTGCATATGCTGGCTATTGAAACGGCTATATTAAAAAAGCCAGCCATTTCACCAGGGGAAAAGGGGAGAAATACATTGATTTACTTCGACAATGCGGCTACCTCCTGGCCCAAACCGCCGGAGGTGCTGGCGGCCATGGAGCATTGCCTGCGGGAAGTTGGAGCCAATCCGGGGCGGGCGGGGCACAGGCTGGCCCTGTCGGCCAACCGCCTGGTGGATGAAACGAGGAAGGAACTGGCAGCCCTGTTCAACATCCGGGATCCCCGTCGTATCGTGTTTGGCTTGAATGCCACCGAAGCACTGAACCTGGCCATCAAGGGGCTGCTTAAGCCGGGGCAGCATGTAGTTACCAGCTCCATGGAACACAATTCTGTTACCCGTCCTCTTCATGTTCTCCAGAAGCAGGGGGTGAAGGTAACCAGGGTACCCTGCGACCGCACCGGGGCCGTCTCTGTGAAAGATGTTGCTGCAGCCATTCAGCCTGATACCGTAGCCATTATCATAACCCATGCCTCCAATGTGACGGGAACCATCATGCCCGTGGCCGAGATCGGCCGACTGGCCCGGGAAAAGGGATTGCGCTTCATTGTGGATGCTGCCCAAACAGCGGGGGTGCTGGATATTGACGTGGAGGCGATGCATATTGACCTCCTGGCTTTTCCCGGCCACAAAGGCCTGTTCGGCCCTCCGGGCACGGGTGCGCTGTATGTGGCTGAGGGGGTGGAACTAACGCCTTTAAAAGAAGGGGGGACCGGTAGCCACTCGGATGTACCGGGCCAGCCGGAGACAATGCCCGAGCGCTACGAGAGCGGCACCTTGAATACAGTGGGCCTGGCTGGTTTGGGGGAGGGGGTTAAGTTCATCCGGCGGGAAGGCATGGAAAGAATTCGGCGGCACGAGCAGGATTTAACCAGGCAGTTTCTGGAGGGACTCAAGAAAATCGAAGGCGTCCGGGTATACGGGCCCGGAGATGCAACACGCCAGGCTCCGGTGGTTTCCTTTGCCGTAAAAAACAGGCCGGCAGGAGATATCGGAACTATCCTGGACCAAAAGTATAATATTGCCTGTCGAGCCGGCCTGCACTGTGCTCCGGATGCGCACAGGACGCTGGGTACTTTTAAACAAAAACTGGTTCGTTTCAGTTTTTCGTATTTTAACCGGCCCGACGAAGTCGATTATGCTCTCAGATGTCTGAGGGAGATTGTGGAAAAAGATATCCCGGCCCCGGAAGGCAGCAGTGGGTGCTGGTGCTAGCGGGCATTTATAAGGGGGAACCGTGTTGGTTCCCCCGGAACTTTGCTTAAAGTATGTGTTTTCCAGCTCACTCATCTGCACCGCTCAAGAATTGCTTCGGCTCAATGAAGAACTGCTCGCCTGGGAGCGAGCCTGTGCTTAAACCTTGACGTTGGACTGGATCCACTCGGCTATGGCTTCCAGGGGAGTACCAGGGGTGAACAACTCCTTAACCCAGCCACCTTCTTTAAGCGCCCTTATATCGTCTTCGGGGATGGTACCTCCTCCAATGACGATGATATCATCGGCACCGTTTTCCCTGAGCAGCTGTGTCACCCTGGGAATAAGTGTCATATGGGCTCCGGAAAGGATGCTTAAACCGACCACATCGACATCTTCCTGGATGGCGGCCTCTACGATTTGCTCCGGTGTCTGGTGCAAGCCGGTATAGATCACCTCCATACCGGCGTCCCGCAGCGCCCGGGCGATGACCCGGGCGCCCCGATCGTGGCCGTCAAGGCCAGGTTTGGCCACCAGTACTCTAATCTTTCTGGCCATTGATTTTGACCTCCTTCACCAGTCAAATATTATAAAATAAACATTTTCTTCACGTCGCCTCTTGTTGCTAGAATGTTGGTTTCTCTTTGTATTCTCCAAACACTTCCCGCATGACCTGGATTATTTCTCCTTCGGTGGCATAAGCCCGCACGCAGTCCAGGATGTAAGGTATCACGTTTTCCGTTCCCTCACAGGCCCGGCGCAGGGCCTCCAGTGTCTCTCTGACCCGGATGTTATCCCGCTCCCGGCGCAGCTTCTGCAGGCGGGCCACCTGTTCCTGTTCAATTTGGGGATCGATTTTCAAGATCTCGATTTCCAGCTTTTCGTCGGGATTGACAAACTCGTTGACACCGACCAGGATCCGTTGCTTGCTATCCAGAGCCCGCTGGTAGCGATAGGCGGCATCGGCAATTTCCTGCTGGAAGAAGTTCTGTTCAATACAGGCCAGGACCCCGCCGCGCTTTTCAATCTCTTCAAAATATTTCTCTGCTTCTTCTTCCATCTTGTTGGTCAATGCCTCCACATAGTAGGAACCGGCCAGCGGATCAATTACACTGGCCACCCCGGTCTCATAGGCCAGGATTTGCTGGGTACGCAGGGCAATCTCCACAGCCTTTTCCGTGGGCAGGGCCAGTACCTCGTCCATAGAATTGGTGTGCAGGGACTGAGTGCCTCCCAGTACGGCAGCCAGAGCTTCATAGGCGGTACGTACGATGTTGTTTTCCGGCTGCTGGGCAGTCAGGCTGCAACCTGCCGTCTGAGTATGGAAACGTAACAGCCAGGAGCGGGGGTCCTTAGCACCGTATTTTTCCCTCATCCGCCGTGCCCAGATGCGCCGGGCAGCCCGGTACTTGGCGATCTCCTCAAAGAAATCGATATGCGCATTAAAGAAGAAGGATAAGCGGGGGGCGAAATCATCCACATTCAGTCCTGCTTTGATGCCGGCTTCAACGTAGGCAAAACCGTCGGCCAGGGTAAAAGCAAGTTCCTGCACCGCTGTCGAGCCGGCTTCCCGGATGTGATAGCCGCTGATACTGATAGTATTCCATTTGGGAACGTGACGGCTGGCATAGGCAAAGATATCGGTGATCAGACGCATGGAAGGTTCCGGTGGGAAGATCCAGGATTTCTGGGCGATGTATTCTTTTAAAATATCATTCTGGATGGTACCGGTCAGCTTCTCCGGTGGTACGCCCTGTTTTTCCCCTGTGGCGATATACATGCACCAGATGACGGCAGCCGGGGCGTTGATGGTCATAGAGGTGCTTACCTTGTCCAGAGGGATGCCGTCAAACAGAATCTCCATATCCTGCAGGGAATCGATGGCTACGCCCACCCGGCCTACTTCACCCAGGGACCGGGGATGATCGCTGTCGTATCCCATGATGGTGGGCATATCAAAAGCGACACTTAACCCGGTCTGGCCCTTCTCCAGCAGGTACTTATAACGTTTGTTGGATTCTTTAGCTGTGGCGAAGCCTGCAAACTGGCGCATGGTCCACAGCCGTCCGCGGTACATATTCCTGTAAACCCCTCTGGTAAAGGGGTATTCACCAGGGAAGCCGAGATCCCGCTCATAGTCAAGATCCTCGATATCCAGAGGTGTGTAGAGGTCTTTCACCTCCATACCGGAGACGGTTTCAAACCGGAAATCCCGGTCCTTCATCTTAGAACGCTGCTGCCACCACTTTTCCATGCCCTCCCTGATCTTTTGTTGATCCTTCATTGCGCAAGTCCTCCTTTCAAGGATTCTTTAATTATTTCCATGGCTGCCGAGTAGGGGTCCAGCTGGCGTGCCGCCACTTTTTTCACCAGATGATCGTAATGTTTCTCCAGTTGCCGGGAAATCTGGTGTGAAAGGTGGCGCTGGATTATTTCCGCCAGTTCCCGGCGCACCCTTTCCCTGTCTGACCCGGTCCTGTTATCTTTATGCCAGGCCCTGTGTTTTTTAATGGCGGCCCATAGCTCCGGGATGCCGCTGTGGTCTGTGGCAATGGTGGTCAACACTGGCGGGCGCCACCCGTCAACTAGCGGACTTAAATCCAGCATGGCTTCAATATCGGTCACCATTTTACGGGTTCCATCGAGGTCGGCTTTGTTTATTACGAAAATATCAGCAATTTCCATAATTCCGGCCTTAATGGTCTGGATATGATCTCCCGCCTGGGGGGTCAAAACGACCAGGGTGGTATGCGCATGGTGCATTATGTCCAGCTCTGACTGTCCGACCCCCACCGTTTCTACCAGGATAACGTGGCATCCAAAGGCGTCCAGGACTCTGATGGCGTCCCGCGTAGCCTCAGCCAACCCTCCCAGGCTGCCCCGGGTGCCCATACTGCGGATAAACACCCCCCGGTCGGTGGCATGTTCCTGCATTCTGATGCGGTCGCCCAGAAGTGCCCCTCCTGAGAAGGGGCTGGTAGGATCTACTGCGATTATACCCACCTTCAAGCCTTCACTCCGGATTTCCGTGGTTAGTTCGTCGACCAGGGAACTTTTGCCCGCGCCCGGGGATCCGGTGATTCCTATCACGTGGGCCCGGCCTGTATGGGGGTATATCTGGCTTAGAATATCCTTTCTTTCTGGTGTATCATTTTCAATTAAGGTTATTAGCTTTGCTGCACTACGCCGGTCACCCTGCAGCAATCTTTCGACCAGGTTGTTCATGGGATCATGCCCCCTCAGTATTCGATACCCTTCCGGGCTTCAACGCCCTCATAATAGGGGTGGTTAATCAAGTGCATTTCTGTTACCACATCAGCTGCCTTGATGATTTTGGGGTGGGCGTACCGGCCGGTAAGGATCAATTCCATATGGGGCGGTTTATTTCGAATCAGTTCTAAGACAGAATCCAGGGGGATCAGGTTGAAATCTACAGCTACATTGATTTCATCCAGGATAACCAGGTCGTAACTCCCTTCCATGATTACCTTGCGAGCTTTGTCCAGGCCCTGGCGGGCCAGGGCAATATCTTCCGGGGAAGGGTCTTCTTTGTCCACAAAGGTTTCCAGACCCGATTGTACGATGGTCAGGTCAGGTAAATATTTTTCGGCTGCTTTTATCTCACCGTATTCCTTACTCCCTTTCATGAACTGAAGCATGAACACCCGGTAGCCGTGGCCGATGGCCCGGAGAGCCAGCCCCAGGGCAGCGGTGGTCTTGCCTTTGCCGTTACCGGTGTACACGTGCACATATCCTCTTTCCAGTCGCCCGCGGTTCATGATTCCATCTCCCCTCCTTGAAGATTAAAGATAACTTCTCTCTGGAATTTCCTTTTCTATTTCAGGAGGTGTTTGGCAATGACCAGCCGCTGGATCTGGTTGGTACCCTCATAGATC
>NZ_JBNATZ010000123.1:0-7308 GCF_049701015.1 Desulfofundulus sp. | reverse complement strand
CAATCCCTCTTCCAAACCATGCTTCACCTGCTCATGACCGGCAAGGTCCGGGTAAAAGACCTGGAGGTGAATCTTGATGCCCCTGGACGGTGAAAAGGCCACGGTCCAAAATCCCTTCATCCGTTACGCCACCGAAACGGGCTGGCAGTATGTCGCCCCCTCTGAGCTGGAGCTCCGGCGCGACGGCGTGGGCGGGCTGGTGGTCCGGGATGTCTTTGTCAGCCAGCTCCAGAAATTAAACCCCGGCGTAGTGGATCACCTGCGTGCCGAAGAGGTATTAAAGCGGCTGGAGCGCGTGCCGCCCACCATTGAAGGGAACCTCCAGGCCTGGGAATACTTGAAGGGCCTGCGCTCGGTCTATGTGGAAACAGAAAAAAGGGAACGCAACATCTGCCTTTTGGATCTGGACAACTGGCGGGCTAACGTCTTCCAGGTTTCCGACGAGTTTACCTATACCAATGGCACCTATACCATCCGGGCCGATATTGTCTTTTTAATTAACGGCATCCCGGTGCTGGTGGTGGAAACAAAGTCCACCAGCGAGATCGAGGGCATCGCCAAAGCCCTGGACCAGTTGCGCCGTTACCACCAACAGGCCCCCGAATTCATGGCCCTCTTGCAGGTATGTAACCTCACCCACCTGGTCCGCTTCTACTATGGAGCCACCTGGAGTTTAAGCCGCAAGAACCTTTTCAACTGGCGGGACGAAAGCATAAGCCAGGATTTCGAATCCCTGGTGAAAAGCTTCATCCATCCCCAGCGGGTTTTGCGGGTGTTGACGGACTTTATCATGTTCACCCGCAAGGATGACGTTTTGAGCAAGGTCATCCTGCGCCCCCACCAGATGCGGGCCGTTGGCCGGGTGCTTAACCGCGCCGCCGACCCGGCCAAAAAGCGGGGACTGGTCTGGCACACCCAGGGTTCGGGCAAGACCTACACCATGATCACCATTGCCAAAAAGCTCATTGAAGATCCCCGTTTTAATAACCCCACGGTGCTCATGCTGGTGGACCGCAACGAGCTGGAACAGCAGCTTTTCAGCAATCTCTCCGCCTGCGGCCTTGGCGCGGTGGAGGTAGCCAGAAGTAAAAACCATTTAAGAGAGCTTTTGGCTTCCGACCGGCGGGGTTTGATCGTGAGCATGATCCATAAATTTGACGACATGCCGAGGGACCTTAACCTGCGTTCCAATATTTTTGTCCTGGTAGATGAGGCCCACCGCACCACTGGCGGCGACCTGGGCAACTACCTTATGGGCGCCCTGCCCAATGCCACCTATATCGGTTTTACCGGCACTCCCATTGACCGCACGGCCCACGGCAAGGGCACCTTTAAAGTCTTTGGCTGCGAAGATCCCCAGGGCTATCTGGATAAGTACAGCATTGCCGAATCCATAGAGGACCGTACGACGGTGCCCCTCCATTATGCCCTGGCCCCCAATGACCTGCGGGTGGACCGGGAAACTCTGGAGGAAGAATTCTTGAATCTGGCCGAGGCCGAAGGGGTCAGTGACGTTGAGGAACTGAATAAGGTTTTAGAAAAAGCCGTTACCTTAAGGAATATGCTCAAAAACCGGGAGCGCATAGAGCGGATCGCCGCCTACGTGGCCCGGCACTACCGGGAATATGTGGAGCCGCTGGGTTATAAAGCCTTTTTAGTGGGAGTGGACCGGGAAGCCTGTGTTCTGTATAAAGAAGCCATGGACAAATACCTGCCGTCTGAATATTCGTCTGTGGTGATCAGCCGGGGGTATAATGATGAAGCTCATCTGGCCCGTTATCATCTTTCCGAGGACGAAGAAAAGAAAATCCGCAAAGCCTTTGCCGACCCGGAATCACTGCCTAAAATTCTCATTGTCACTGAGAAGCTGCTTACCGGTTATGACGCCCCTGTACTGTATTGCATGTACCTGGATAAGCCCATGCGGGACCATGTGCTGCTGCAGGCCATTGCCCGGGTCAACCGGCCCTATGAAGATAAAGATGGTCACCAGAAGCCGGCTGGCTTTGTCCTGGACTTTGTGGGTATCTTTGAAAACCTGGAGAAAGCTTTAGCCTTTGATTCCCGCGACGTGGAAGGGACCATCCAGCACCTCGACATGTTAAAAGTACGTTTTGCGGAAATGATGGCCGCAGCCAAAAGGGATTACCTGTCCATTATTAAAAACTACAGTTATGATAAGGCAGCAGACAAAGCCCTGGAACATTTCCGGGGTCAAGAAGAAAAACAAAAATACTACAGTTTCTTTAAGGAACTGGCCAACCTTTATGAAATTCTTTCCCCCGACCCATTCTTGCGGGAATATCTGGATGACTATGACCAGTTGGCCAGACTATACCGTCTTCTCCGGTCGACGGAGACAGTTCCTTTAGATAAAGAGCTGATGCGGAAAACAGCCCGGCTCGTGCAGGAACATACCCTTCCAGGGGCAATTAAAGATGCGGTGGACATTTATGAAATTACCGAGCACACCCTGGAAAAGCTGGCCGAGGACACCGCCCCCTATACGGTCAAGGTTTTTAACCTGCATAAAAGCATCATCGAAGCGGTCACCGAAAGAGTTAAGCAGGCACCCTATCTCCTTTCCATCGGGGAGATGGCTGAAAGAATCATCCAGGCCTACCAGGAGCGGCAGTTAAATACCCAGGAAGCGCTCAAGCGTCTGCAGGAATTAATTGATGAATTTGTGGCGGCGGAGAAAGAGCGGGCCGAGAAAAGAATGGCCCCGGAACCTTATGCCGTATACTGGCTTTTAAAGCGGCAAAAGGTTAAGGGCGCTGAACAGGCAGCCCGGAATATGGCCCGGGCCTTTGAACGTTATCCCTATTGGCAGAGCAGTGAAACCCAGGAACGGCAGGTACGTTTGGAACTTTATAAGAACCTCAAAGCAGCAGCCGTAAAAGAAATAAAAAATTTGGTAGACCAGATATTAAGTTTGTTAAAGGGGGCTGGACGATGAGTGTGACCTTAGGCCATAACTTATCCGGCAGGCAACAGGAGCCATCAACTGATAATCCGGCTTATGTTGCCGTAAAAGATTCCCTCGGGAAGCTGATGGAGCACGGCGATGTATCCTATGATCTGACGAATACTCTTGCCTCCCTGGATGAGCTTGAGGAAGTGATTCCGGAAGCGGTATTCCGGGCGGAAGTGGCTACCTGGGCCAGGCGGATCGGTGTGGAACCCAAACAGGTCCAGCTCCGGGCGATGAAAAAGAAATGGGCCAGTTGCTCCAGCAAAGGGCGGTTGACCTTTGATCCGGCCATATTACGGATGCCGGCGGCCTTCCGGGCGGAGGTCATTGTCCATGAGCTGCTGCACTTGAAGATACCCAACCACGGCCCACTGTTTAAGGCGCTGCTGAGGGGGTTTTTAGCGAAGTATAGAGGGGAGTGCGGCTTCTCTTTTTGGACCGGCAACAAATAAAGTTGGGAAAATCGCTTCTTCACCATGATAAAAAAGGCATATACTTTATTAACCTTATTTTACCTGGCCAGTGTCGGGTTCCAAAGGCCGGCAGACCGGTCCGGTGTTCAGAATGGACAGGGAGGTATTACCAGATTTATGGATGACGATAAGCTCCGGATTTGCCGGGATCGTTTAATCAGGGTATTTCGTTATCTTGAGGCGTTGAACCAGCACCGCAACCCGGTGACGCGTCACGTGCGTGAGCAATTGTGGTCCTTGTGGCTTGAAGAGCTTCCCGAGCACCCGTGTATCCAGCTTGGGGAAAAGCCGGGCTTTGATGATGGTGAAGCTGTTGAGGGTGATGCAACAGGTGATGAGTTTCTTCTGAAGGTCCGGCGTCCCGAGTTAAAAAATCCCCCTGCCCCGCCGGATGCCATTAAAGATTGGCTGGAGCCCGGCTGGGAGGATCCGGACAGGGATGTAACAGTACGGGAGTCTATAACCGTAGAGTTAAAGGGACAGGTACATGTTAGATGGTTCAAAGATGATCCTGAGCGCCAGCGAGTCTTTAATAACTGGAAGGCGGCACGGGATGAATGGGCTCGTGCTGAAGGTCCGGCTCGAAAAGTAATGAAGTTATTCGTCAGCCTTTACGAATTGTATGGCCGGATGCAGAAAGAAGCTGAACTCATCGAATTCGTCCTGGGTGATGGAATATTATCGTGGCGACGGAAGGAAGGCGGCATTTACCATCCGGTTCTGCTGCAAAGATTGCAGCTCAGTTTCAACCCGCTGATCCCGGAGTTCACTTTTTCAGAGACTGACCATGATGTCGAGTTATACTCGGCGTTGTTCCGTGCCCTGCCGGATGTGGACGGGCGATCACTGGCCATATCCCGGGATGAGCTATCGAGAGGGGACATTCATCCCCTGGGGGGCGAGCAGACTTCGGCATTCTTAAAACGGCTGGTGGTCAGGCTCTCATCACAGGGTAAATTTATTGGGGAAGCTCTACCAAAGCCAGAGAGCTCCGAACCTGTAATTGGACGGAATCCTGTTATCTTTTTGCGCAAGCGGACGCTTGGTTTTACCACGGCTCTCGAGGGCGTCCTGGAAGACCTCCCCGGGAGGGAGGATATACCCGGGGCACTGCAAAATATTGTAGGTGTTGAGGCTCCCCCTGTGATGGACGATAATTTAACAGTTGATTCATCAGATTTTCTTCTGAACGAAGATGAAAATATTCTGCTGGGGAAAAGCGCAAATCCCGAACAGATCCGGATTGTCAGGAGCCTGGAAAGAAATTGGGGGGTACTTGTGCAGGGTCCTCCCGGGACGGGCAAGACGCACACCATTGCCAACCTTTTGGGGCACCTGCTGGCCCAGGGGAAAAGTGTACTTGTTACAAGTCACACTGCGAAAGCCCTGCGTGTGCTCCGGCAGCAGGTGGTCTCAGAGCTGCAGCCGCTCTGTGTCAGTGTACTGGAAAGCGACAGTGCGAGCAGGGCCGAGCTCAATGATGCAGTTCAGGGGATAGTGGCACGTCTTACCAGGTCTGATGCAGACCATTTGGAAGAAGAGGCCAGGAAGCTCACGGATCAGCGCAAGAGAATCCTGGCGGAATTAAAAGAAACCCGTCAAAAACTTTATCATGCGCGGGCGGATGAGTACCGCGATCTGGTGGTTGCGGGCAGAAGTTTTACCCCTCCTCAAGCTGCACGCCTGGTTGCGGAGGGCCGCGGCAGACACGACTGGATACCGGCACCGGTATCTCCGGGTGCAGCATTACCGCTATCGTTGACCGATTTACAGGAGCTTTACCGGACAAATGCTGCTGTAAGCTTAGAAGATGAAAGTGAACTTGCGTTGGAATTACCTCAAGTGGATAGACTTCTAAGCCCTGCCGATTTTGCCTCACTGGTGGAACAATATTCCCATCTGTTGAACAGCAACTTAACTTCCGGCGCAGACCTGTGGAATAAGGAACCGGGCGACGAGTCTGCTGAAGAAGTGGAAGCTCTGATGCAAAAGCTCCTGAATGCTTTTGACTCCGTGCCTGTAGATAAGACATGGGTGCTGGCCCTGGTTGTCGCTGGCAGCGGTGATCCGGCGTACCGGATGTCGGAACCATGGGAGAAACTGGTGGAACTGATCGAGGTTCTGTACAGGGAAGCTGCCCGTTCACAGGAACTACTGTTGCATTACCGCCCGGCCGTACCGGAAGACATCCCGCTGGATAAACAGAGTGAGACGGTTCAGCAGATCCTTTCCCACCTTACTGCCGGACGCAGGCTGAACAGCCTGGTTTTGCTGATGCATCCTGCCTGGAAACGGTTCCTGCAGAGCTGTCAGGTTAATGGGCACATGCCGGTAACTTCTGAAGAAATACGCGCTCTGGAAGCACTGATCCGGCTGAAGATGTTGCGCCGGGAGATGAGGGCCCGCTGGGACCTGCAAATGGCTGCCCTGGGAGCACCGGAGGCAGCTGAACTGGGGGACCACCCTGAACGAACTGCTCTACAGTACTGCGGATTGATGCGGAAATATTTAAGCTGGCATCAAGAAGTATGGAAACCGCTGGAGAAGGAGCTGAGACAGCTCGGATTTAACTGGACGAAATTCATATCCGGCCAGCCCCCTGAACCGGGTCCATACGGGGAATTTCTCCGTTTAAAGAAAGCTGTCACCGGCCCTCTCCAGGAAATGCTGGCGGTTAGAGCGAACCATATCCGGTTCCTGCAGGCCCGGAAAGCGCTCGCCGGGCTCCGCCATGCCCTGGGTACAGGTGATGGGGGTGTTGCTGGGGGCTTGCCGGGATCTCCAATAGCACATGGTGCCCGGGTTGTTGAACAGCTGCAGGAAGCTGTTGAAAGGCTGGACCCCCAGACGTACAGGAAAGCGTTTGCCCGTTTAACAGACCTGTATAACCGGCGCAGTGCTCTGGAGCTCCGGAAAAGCCTGTTGCACCGGTTGGAGGTGGTGGCGCCCGCCTGGGCTATGGCCATCCGCACACGTCAAGGTGTGCACGGGGGTGCTGGAGTTCCCGGAGATCCAGAAGCGGCCTGGTTGTGGCGTCAGCTCAATGATGAGCTTGACCGGCGGGCGGGGGTTTCGCTGGATGAGCTGCAGCAGAAAATTGAGATGCTCACCGCTGAGCTCCGGACTGTGACCAACAGGCTCATTGAGTGCCGTGCCTGGGCGGGACAGTTGCGTAAGACCAGTCTCAAACAGCGGTCCGCTCTGGTTGGTTACCTGGAGCTTATGAACCGTATTGGCGCGGGGTACGGTAAACGCGTCCCACGGTTGCTTGCTGAAGCGAGGAAGAAGCTGCGTGACTGCCGGGATGCCGTTCCCGTGTGGATTATGCCCCTGGCCCGGGTGGCGGAAAACTTTGACCCGCGCAACACTCGTTTTGACGTGGTAATTATTGATGAGGCCAGCCAGTGTGACGTTATGGGCCTCCTTGCGGTGTATCTCGGCCGGAAGGTGGTAATTGTTGGTGATCACGAACAGGTGAGTCCTGTTGCTGTGGGCCAGGATGCGGATGTTGTCCAGCATCTCATTGACGAGCATTTGCAGGGTATACCGAACAACCAGCTTTACGACGGGCATATGTCGGTTTACGATCTGGCCATGCAATCATTCGGGGGCGTTATCCGGTTGGTCGAACATTTCCGCAGTGTGCCGGAGATTATCCAGTTCAGCAATAAACTTTCCTACAATGGTGAAATAAAACCCCTCCGGGACCCGGGTTCAGTAATTTTGCAACCCCATGTGGTTCCATACCGGGTTACGGGTGCAACATCGGAAAACAAGATCAACCGCAAAGAAGCTCTGGCGGTTGCTTCACTAATAGTTGCCGCGGTGGAACAGCCGGAATATCGGGATAAGACTTTCGGC
>NZ_JBNATZ010000122.1:0-7412 GCF_049701015.1 Desulfofundulus sp. | reverse complement strand
GCGGGCTTGCCTTTGCCACCCAGGTACTGGCGCACAGCCTTCTGGTGTTGATCCTGGTACGTTCTGCTGTGGGCCTGGCTCTGGGGATTGCCACCGCCGCGCTGATAGCCTATGCTTTTGAGTCCGGCGCAGATATGGGCAAATTCAGTTCCTATGGTTCCCTGGGCTGGATCTTCGGGGCTGTGGGAGCGGCACTTTTAAAAGAATTCAACCTGCTTTTCTTAACCAGTTTCGTTTGCTGCCTGGCCGCGTTTGCTCTTTCTTTTACCTTCCACGAAGCATCTGCAAAGAAGGGGAAAATTCAGCCCAAACTGTGGCTTGTGATACGGAGGAATTTCCAGATCTATCTGGCTGTATTCCTGCGTCACCTGGGGGCTACGGCTGTCTGGATCATCCTGCCCCTGTACTTTTCCTCCCTGGGGATGGACAGGTTTTGGATTGGTCTTCTCTGGGGGATCAATTTTGCCGTGCAATTTTTAGTGATGCGCTTTTTGGAACGTTTCAACGAAAATAAAGTGTTTGCTTTTGGGCAACTGCTTTCCATAGGTGTATTTACGGCTTATGCTTTTATCACTGCACGGCCGGCCCTGGTTGTGGTGCAGGCTTTTCTGGGTGTGGCTTGGTCCTGCCTTTACGTCGGTGCCCTGTTGATTGTCCTGCGAAGCGGGGAAGAGAGAGGCACCGCCGGAGGTATTTTTCAGTCCACTTTGAATCTGTGCAATGCTGTAGGTCCTTTCCTGGGCGGCTTGATTGCCGAATTCTGGGGATACCGTGGAGTGATGCTCTTTGCTGCGGGGCTGGGAGTTGCCGGCCTGCTGGTGGCCGTGCCTGCAGCCCGGGAAGCACCGGGGCAATCGGCTTGATGAAAATAATACCATAGTGAGAGACCCCACCGGTCAAGTATAATAGATCAGAACAACCGTTCTTGCAGGTGGGGTTGATGACTTTCGTTCATTTGCACGTTCATTCCCAATACAGCTTTCTGGATGGCCTGGCCCGCCCGGAACAGTTGCTGGCCAGGGCAAGGGAATTGGGCATGTCTGCCCTGGCCCTTACGGATCACATGGGGCTGTACGGGGCTGTTGAATTCTTTCGCCTCGGGCGCGAGATGGGCGTAAAACCCATTATTGGTTGCGAACTTTCCCTGAGCAGGGATTCAGACCTTGAGTACCACCTGGTGGTACTGGTGAGGGACAGCAAGGGATATGAAAATCTTGTGCGCATGGTAAGCACCGCCCACCTTGCAAACTCTTCTTCCCTCCCGCGTGTCGAGTGGAACACTCTTTCCAGTTATAGTCAGGGTCTTATTGCTTTAAGCGGGTGCTTGCGGGGGGAAATACCCTCTCTGCTTCTGTCTGGCCAGTATGCCCGGGCCGCAGATGCAGCCCGGCAGTACCGGGATATTTTCGGTGCAGATGGCTTTTACCTCGAACTCCAGGATCATGGTTTGCCGGAGGAGAAAAGATGCAACCGTTTGCTTTGTGAGCTGGCCGAATGCCTGTCCCTCCCCCTGGTGGCGACCAACAACGTTCATTACCTGGACCCGGGGGAAGGGGAGGTCCATGACCTTGCCGCAGCCATACGCAATCATGGCTTCCCGGAGCCGGGTACGCACGCGGTGCTCTCTAACAGGGAATTCTACTTTAAAACCGCTTCTCAAATGTCCGCTCTCTTTGCCCGTTTTCCTGAGGCGCTGGAAAATACCCTTAAAATAGCCGGGGAATGTTGCCTGGAATTCCCCAGGTTGGATTTCCCTTCTTATCCGGTTCCTGCCGGTCAGAACCAGGAGCAGTTTTTGCGTTCATTATGTTTTGAGGCACTGGAAAAGTGTTATCCGGGCGCCGGCGCGGAGCTTTTGAGCAGGCTTGAAGAGGAACTGGCAGTTATCGGGTCCATGGGGTTCGCATCTTATTTTTTATTCGTTCGGGACCTGGTTTCCTTTGCCCGTCGCAGGGGGATCCCCGTGGGGCCGGGGAGGGGTTCGGCGGCAGGTAGCCTGGTGGCCTATCTTCTCGGGATTACGGCCATAGATCCCATCAAGCATAAACTTTATTTCGAACGATTTTTAAACCAATCCCGTCCGGACCCCCCGGATATCGACCTGGATGTCTGCCAGAGGCGGCGGGGGGAGCTTCTCGAGTACCTGCACCGGCGGTACGGCCCGGAAAGGGTTGCCCATATCGCCACCTTTAACACCCTTGGTTTGCGGGGGGCGGTGCGGGAGGCCGGCCGGGCGCTGAAACTCAACCGCACCTTAATTGACTCCCTCAGCAAGCACCTGCCGGCTTTTTCCGGGCCCGGGGGTGTGGACCACGCGTTGCAGACATTACCGGAAGTTGCTCGCCTGGCTGGAAAAGAACCGGTAAAAACCCTCCTGTCAAAAGCCCGCCGGATCGAAGGTCTCATCTACAATTCCTCCGTGCACGCGTCCGGAGTTGTAGTTTCCGGCCGGGATCTTTCGTCCTGCGTGCCCCTGAAAAGGGGCGGTGGCGGAGAGGTGGTTACCCAGTACGATCAGGAATCCCTGGCCTTCCTTGGATTGCATAAACTCGACCTGCTGGGCCTGCGCAATCTAACCATTATTGACGATACCTTAAGACTTTTAAATTCATGCAGAGGATTGAATCTTTCCCTCCAGGACATTCCCCTTGATGATCCGGTGACGTTTGACTTGCTTTCCCGTGGAGATACCCTCGGTTGTTTCCAGCTGGAAAGCCTGGGCATTCGGAGGCTGCTGAAGCGGTTGAAACCGGTATGCCTGGACGATATTATTTCCCTCCTGTCCCTCTACCGTCCCGGGCCCTGGTGCGGGGGGGTGGTGGAAGCTTTTTTGCGCCGGCGCCGGGGTGAAGAAAAGGTTGATTACCCCCACCCCAAACTCAAGGAAATCCTGGATGAAACTTACGGTATCGTTTTATACCAGGAGCAGATCATGAAAATTGCCCACCTGGTGGCAGGTTTTTCCCTGGGGGAAGCCGATCTCTTGCGCCGGGCAATTACCTCTCGCAACAGGGTGCTGGTTGAACAGTACAGGCAAAAATTTTTTGAAGGGGCTATTAAAAAGGGGTACAAAAAAGTTGAGATCGAAAAAATCTTTGATCTCATAACTAAATTCTCCGGTTACAGTTTTAACAAAGCCCACAGTGCCTCCTACGCCTATCTTTCATACTACACCGCTTATCTGAAGGCAAATTTTACTCCTTATTACCTGGCTTCTCTTATGAGCACCGGTACCGGTTATTATGGACCTGGAGTCTATGTGCAGGACGGGTTGCGCATGGGTGTGAACTTTTTACCGCCCGATATCAATCTCAGCAAACACTGCTTTACTGTGGAAGAAAACGGGGTCCGGGCGGGGTTGGGGACTGTGAAAGGCGTAGGAATGGCGACGGTGCTGGCCATTCTTGAATCCCGGTTAAAAGAAGGCCCTTTTAAATCCCTTTATGATTTTTGTTTCCGGGTAAGAATAAGCAAAAAGGCGGTGGAGAACCTGATCCTTGTGGGAGCCTTTGATTCCTTTGGCATAACCCGCCCCACCCTTCTGGCTTCACTGGACAGAATCATGGAGGCGGCCCGCCGTTCCCGGTTACGCTGCGAAGCAGGCCAGTTGAGCTTGCTGGAAAATACCTCTGGCAAAGAGGGCTGCTGGCCCGGGGACGCAGGGATTTCTCCGGTGTCTTCCCTGCCCGAGTTCAGTCGCGAAAGGCAGTTGCAGCTTGAGAAGGAGATACTCGGCTATTATCTAACAGGGCACCCCCTGGCCCTGCAGAGGGCGGAGCTTGCCAGGCTGGGGGTGCTCCCTATAAGCAAACTTGACTGCTTGCCCGAAGGAACCCCTGTGTTTATTGCCGGACAGGTGGTCAGCGCCAGGCGCCAGCCAACCGGAAAAGAAGAGTACCTGGTTTTGCTGTTGCTTGAGGATGAAACGGCCCAGGTGGAAGTAGTTCTCTCTCCACGTGTCTACCAGGAGTATCTGGCGGAAATTACTCCCGGTATCCTGTTCATAAAAGGGAGCTTGAGTCGCCGGGACGGAGATGCAAGAGTCATGGCCGGGCAAATTGAATCTTTTTCTTGTGAAAGGGGAACGATGACAGGATGATCCTGGTGGGTACCGGCGGGTACAGTTATGAGGATTGGAAAGGTATCTTTTACCCGGAGAAGGTGGATAAAAAAGAGATGCTCTCCCTTTATGCCCGGGAGTTCTCATTCACGGAGATTAACAGCAGCTATTACCGCATGCCCAACCGGTTTATGTTCTACCACATGCAGGCCAAGACGCCTCCCGGTTTTCAGTTTGTTGTCAAGGCCTACCACACCCTGACCCACGAGCGGGAAGACACCCGTAAGGATTTTCAAGATTTCAAGGCCGCTTTGACCCCCCTGATCGAGACAGGTAAATTTGGCTGTGTGCTGGCCCAATTCCCCTCCAGCTTCCGGCTTAACGATGAAAATATAGATTACTTGAAGGAATTCCGCAGGTGTATGGAGGATATTCCGGTAGTGGTGGAATTCCGTCACCAAGAATGGATCAATGAAAATACTTTCGAACTGCTTGAAGAGAACAACCTGGGTTATGTCTGCGTGGATGAACCTCTTTTTAAAACCCTGGTTCCCCCAACGGTGAGGGCGACCAGTCCCATCGGTTATGTTCGTTTTCATGGAAGAAATTATCAGAAGTGGTGGCAGCACGAGGAAGCCCATGAAAGGTATGATTATCTTTATTCAGAAGACGAATTGAAGGAGTGGGCACCCCGCATCGCAAAACTGGCCGAAAGAACTACGAAGACCTTTGTAAGCATGAACAACCACTATCGCGGCCAGGCCGTGATCAACGGGCGCATGATCAGGGAGATCCTGCAGCGCATGGGTTTACCGGTGCAGTAAAGCAAAATAAACATCATTAACTTTTCTGCCGCACCCGGTCCGGTGCCAGGAAAGGCACGAGTCATTTAGGGGAGGCAGTGTGCTTTGCTTAAGTGAGAGCATGGTGAAGGAAGGGTCGCAAAATGTTACCTGTGAACGACTGTCGTCTCTGCCCCCTGGCCGATACCAGGAAGCGAATTGTCTGGGGCGAAGGGAATCCCAGAACCACCTTGATGCTGGTTGGGGAAGCACCCGGGGCAAAGGAGGACGAATCTGGCCGCCCCTTTGTGGGACCGGCCGGAAAACTACTGGATAAGGTGCTGGCGGGGGCAGGGATAAAACGGGAGGATGTTTACATAACTTCCGTGGTCAAGTGCCGGCCGCCCGGGAACAGGATGCCCCACAAGAGAGAAATCGCGGCCTGTGCACCCTACCTGGAGGAGCAAATCAGGCTCATCCGGCCCCGGGTTATCGTCGTGCCTGGGGTCACTGGCAGCGCGTACCCTTTTGGGGCCCGGGGTTAAAATCAGCGAAGTGCGGGGTCAGTGGTTCGAACGGGGAGGTGTAAAAATAATGCCAACCTTCCACCCGGCGGCAGTATTCCGGGGGAGAGACAAGCTGGAGCTTTTGCAACAGGACATGGAAAAGGTTGCCCGTGAAATATCACGGCCAGCGGGATACGATCAGGTTCTTGATGGGAATTCCAGGAAGTGATAGCCGGTTCTTGCCGCCATGATATGGTTATGTTACTATATTAACAACAAGTTGCTGCCCTGTTGAACGGTGTTGCGAAGCAGGGTATGTGTGGGGGTGTGTGTGAAGAATATCACGAGCTCCTTTTCGCTTCCTTCCCGTCGCTGGCTGGATACCTGTTTGGAAAAGGAGGGTTTTCATGCATTTCCCCGTTTCCGGAGTTGATGTTTTCCCCCTTATACCTCCACTGGTGGCTTTCCTTGTTTCTTCGATTACGGCCTCGGCCGGGGTATCCGGAGCCTTTTTGCTCCTGCCTTTCATGGTTAGTGTACTGGGGTTCACCTCTCCAGCCGTAAGTCCCACCAACCTGATCTACAACATTGTGGCCATCCCCGGTGGGCTCGCCCGTTACATCAGGGAAGGACGCATGGCCTGGCCACTCACCTGGGTGGTGGTTGTCGCCACGTTGCCGGGAGTTTTCGCAGGTGGCTGGATCCGCATCCATTACCTGCCCGACCCCAAAGCTTTCAAGTTTTTTGTGGGGCTGGTCCTGCTCTACCTGGGTGTACGGTTGTTGTATGAAACCAGCGGACGTTACCTGAAAAGCAAAGAAAATACCCAGAACCTGGAAAAGAAGTTCCGCGAGCGGGTTCAGCAGATCAAAAGTGAATCGGCAGGCCGCCTGGCCGCGGGCCTGCCCCCGGAGGCGGTGGTCAAAACCCGCTCTGTATCCCTGCGCAAAATTGAATATGACTTCTGGGGGGAAACTTTCTCTTTCAGCACCCCGGTAGTTTTTGCCCTGGCCCTGGTGGTCGGACTGATAGGCGGTATCTACGGCATCGGCGGGGGGGCCATCATCGCTCCCTTTGTGGTCTCCGTTCTCGGCATGCCCATTTATACCGTAGCAGGGGCCGCACTGGCCGGCACTTTTCTCACCTCCATCGCCGGGGTCGTTGTCTACCACCTCCTGTCCCTTACCGCAGCTGGTGCCCGGGCCGGCGTATCGCCCGACTGGCTGCTTGGAGCACTTTTTGGTGTGGGTGGCTTGCTGGGTACCTATTTTGGGGCTTACCTGCAAAAGTATTTGCCCGACCGGCTGATCCGGGGGATCCTGGGCTGCCTGGTCACCTTCCTCGCGGTGAGTTATATAATACAGTTTTTCACAAAGTAACCGATTAAACAGTATAAGATTGTCACTTATTTTTCATTGAAAAGGACAGACCATTATGTTACCATGGGCACAGAATGGATAGACCCACTTGTAAAGTATGCTCCGGCTTTATTCCTTAAAGGGGGACACCGGTGGTGGGTAGTGAAAATTTGCTCCTGCGCATAGAGGGTATCCGCTCTGAAGATGATAGATTGGAAGTAAAGAAAGTTCTGGAGGACATCAACGGTGTCAGCTGGGTTTGCGTTGATGGGACAGCGGGAACCGCTGTTGTGATATTCGACCCGGAGCTAACCCCCCAGGATGAGTTGATCAATGCGGTGATGGAAGCAGGTTATACGGTCAAGCGGTTTTTTAACAGTTAAAACCCGTAGGCTCCGGCTTGCTACCAGCCAGGTTTCGGGCTGGCTTTTTGGCGATACCCTGGTAATTGAACCCAAATTTTACAGCAGCGGCTCAAAGCCGCTCTTTTTTATATCAACCATTCGTTACCCGTTGGTGTTCTTGAATAAAAAAGGCAAACCGTATAGTAGTTTACAAGTAGATTATTGTATTAGCTTAAAATTATATAGTATAATAATGATTGTTAGTTTATAGTGGTATTAGCTTGAAGGGGGGTGGCGGATTGCTGCAGGACTGCCGTAAGTGCGGCCTGGCGGTGCCCGATGCTGCGGAGCCGCAAAAAATC
>NZ_JBNATZ010000121.1:0-7423 GCF_049701015.1 Desulfofundulus sp. | reverse complement strand
CTTTACTGAGTGCCGGGCCAGTGGCCTTGTGGAAAGCCGCTACCCATTCACAGTGGCCCCACCGTCCAGGATTCTCACCTGGTTCCCTCTTGCCCTGCTGGTTGGCAGGGGTACCCGGACACGGTACATTTATCAAATTTTCCCTGGGATAATGGTAACACAGATCTCATTATTTGTCCACAGGTTTTATTTTAAATGTGCATTTTCGGTCCCGAATCGGCTGCCGTGATTAGTACTGACTTCTCATAACAAATTTGTTATACTATTGACCAGTGATTAAAAGGGGGGAAGACCATGACCTGGTCCTTAGCCCTGACCCTTGCCGAAAGATTGAGTTTGATTGCCACGGCAGCCTTCGTTATCTCCAGGACGCCGGCTCTGGGGCGTATTTTATCCCGCCAGCTCACCATCCTGGATAAGCTTTTGTTAATTTTGGTCCTGGGCGGACTGGGCATACTGGGCACTTATGCCGCCGTACCCATCTACGACGCCCTGGCCAATTCCCGGGTGGTAGGCGTCATGGTGGCCGGACTGTTGGGCGGCCCCCTGGTAGGGATCGGAGCCGGCCTGGTGGCCGGCGTACACCGCTATTTCATGGGTGGTTTTACCGCTTTTTCCTGCGGCCTGGCCGCGGTGGCCGAAGGAACACTGGGCGGCCTGGTACAGCATTATTACCGCCGCGGTCCCGTCCCCTGGCACGTCGCCCTGGTGGCCGGGCTGACCGGTGAAGTTTTGCAAATGGTTATCATCCTGCTTACCGCCCGGCCCTTCAGCAAAGCCTGGGCACTCGTGCAAATTATCGGTCTGCCCATGATTCTAGTTAATTCAATCGGGGTGGCCATTTTTATGCTCATTGTCAAAACCGCCGCCGAACAGAGGGAACGCATAGCCGCCTGCCAGGCACAGCAGGCACTGCGCATTGCCACCCAAACACTGCCTTTTTTACGGCAGGGACTGAACCGGGAGTCAGCCGGGCAAACGGCCCGGATCATTTATAATTCCGTCAAGCTGGCCGCCGTGGCCATCACCAACGAGAGGGAAATCCTAGCCCATGTGGGCACGGGGAGCGATCATCACCACCCGGGAAATCCCATTCTGACCAGCGCCACTTTACAGGCCCTGGCCACCGGTGAGGTACAGCTGGCACAAACCAAGGGGGAAATCGGGTGCCGGGAAAAAGGATGCCGCCTGGGATCGGCCGTGGTCGTCCCGCTTAAAAGGCGGGACGAAACCATAGGCACCTTGAAGCTTTATCACGAACGGGAAAACAGCATCACCCCGGTGGACCTTGAGCTGGCATGTGGCCTGGCCCACCTGTTCTCCACCCAACTGGAACTGGCTGAACTGGAATACCAGGCGCAGCTGCGTTCCAGGGCAGAGTTAAAAGCGCTGCAGGCCCAGGTACACCCCCATTTCCTGTTCAACGCCTTAAATACCATTGTGTCTCTGGTACGCACCAGGCCGGACAAGGCCCGGGAACTTCTGATCAAACTGGCCAGCTTCTTCCGGTACAGTTTACGAAAGGATGATGCTCCCATTCCCCTGTCGGAAGAACTGGCCCATGTGGAAGCCTACCTGGCCATCGAAGGGACCCGCTTCGGCAGCAAGCTGCAGGTCGTCCAGCTCGTGGATCCCGCTGCTCTAACATGCCCGGTCCCTGCCTTCACCCTGCAGCCCGTGGTAGAGAACGCTATTAAACACGGGCTCCAACCCAAAAGGGAGGGCGGGAAGATAAAAATCACGGCTGAAGATCGGCTTGAAGAAGTAGTAGTCACCATAGAAGATAACGGCGTGGGTATTCCCCCGGAAGAACTGGATAAAATCCTGCTGCCCGGCTACGGACGCGGCCACGGGCTGGGCCTGTTCATTGTCAATGAACGTTTAAAGGGCCTGTACGGGCCGAAATATGCGCTGCAGGTGCACAGCACACCCGGCGGGGGCACAAAAGTACTTTTGCGCTTTCCCAAAAGAACCTGTTCCCAGGGGGTGAAGGAAGATGCCCTTTACAGCTGTTGTGGTTGATGACGAACCACTGGCACGGGATGAACTCAAATACCTGTTGTCGGCCCACCCGGAATGCCTGGTGGTAGGTGAAGCCGAAGACGCCCAGGAAGCCCTGAAACTGGTGGCCGGACTGCAACCCGACGTGGTTTTCCTTGACATCCAGATGCGGGGGATGTCCGGATGTGAGGCCGCCAGGCAAATGCTTTCCTTCCCCCACCCGCCCCTGGTGGTGTTTGCCACTGCGTACAACGAATATGCTGTCAGGGCCTTCGAACTGGGAGCGCTGGATTATATTTTAAAGCCCTTTGAAAGCGACCGGCTGGCCAGGACCATTGAACGGATAGAAAATTTGAAAAAGCATGCCGGTGAATGGGCAGAGGCCGTGGAACGGGTGGCCTGCCTGCTGGAAGCAAAAAAGCACCGGCTTAAGAAATTACCGGTGGAAAAGAATGGAGAAATAAAACTTCTGGATTACCAGGATATTATCTTTGGCCGGGCCAAGGACGGCAGCGTACAGATCTTTACGGCAAGTGATACCTGCACCTATCCCGGCAGCATGACCCAGCTGGAGGCACGCTTGAACAGTGAAGGTTTCCTGCGGGTGCATAAGAGTTTTCTGGTCAACCTCAACCGGGTCCAGGGTGTGCTGCCCTGGTTCAAAGGTACCTACTGGCTGGTGATGGATGACCCCGGGCGGACCCAAATCCCGGTCAGCAAGAGCCAGGTGAAGGAGCTGAAATCAATACTCGGGCTGGAATGCAGCCAGGAGGCATGCCGTCAGATGGCAGGCAATATCAGGGCGAGAGGGTTATAACAGGGTATAACATTGTATAGCATAAGTCAACTGTTGACTCGACTCCACCGGTGGTGGGGTCTTTTTCTATTGGTGAGGCCCGTATTTCTGTTCAACCCCTCTTTTGTTCCGTTCATTAAGCTTTTGTTACCGGTCTGACCGGCTGTTTTTATAATAAAGACAGACCGGCCGGTTCGAAAATTTCTGAAGGAGGGAAGGAAATGCGAGGTCTCACTTTGATAATTACAGCAGCACTGGTATTTATGCTGGCATACCGGTTCTACGGAGCTTTCCTGGCAGCCAAAGTCCTGGCCCTGGACCCGGGGCGCCGCACCCCTGCCCAAACGCATAATGACGGGCGGGATTACGTGCCGACCAACCGGTGGGTGCTGTTCGGACACCACTTTGCTGCCATTGCCGGTGCCGGACCTCTTATCGGCCCCGTTCTGGCCGCCCAGTTCGGCTACCTGCCCGGCACCCTTTGGATTCTCATTGGCGCCGTGGTGGCCGGCGCAGTCCACGACATGGTCATTTTATTTGCTTCCGTCCGGCATGACGGGCAATCCCTGGCCGAAATCGCCCGGCGGGAAGTGGGTAATTTCTCCTACTGGCTGGCTTCCGTAGCCATCCTGTTCCTGTTAATCATCGTACTGGCGGGTGCCAGCGTATCCGTGGTCAACGCCCTCTTCCAGAGCCCATGGGGTACTTTCACCGTCGGCGCAACCATACCCATAGCCCTGTTCATCGGCATCTACCTCAAGTGGCTCCGTCCCGGGCGCATTGGTGAAGCCACCGTAATCGGCGTAATACTGATCATCACGGGAGTGGTGCTGGGACCGGTCATCCAGCATTCAGCGATAGCCCCCCTGCTTACTTTCAACAAGCAGCAACTCTCCCTGATGATTGCCGCATACGGCTTCCTGGCCGCAGTACTGCCCGTATGGCTGCTGCTGGTCCCCAGGGACTATCTGAGCACCTACATGAAAGTAGGTACCATGCTGCTGCTGGCCATAGGAGTAATCGTTGTCAACCCCGTGCTGCAAATGCCAGCTGTAACCAAATTCGTGGCCGGTGGAGGCCCGGTCATCCCTGGTAAGGTATGGCCCTTCATGTTCATCACCATTGCCTGTGGCGCCCTGTCGGGGTTCCATGCTCTTGTTTCCAGCGGCACCACCCCCAAAATGATACGCAGTGAAGCGGACATCCTGCCCATCGGTTACGGTGCCATGTTAACGGAAGGTTTTGTGGCCCTGATGGCCCTGATCGCAGCCACCGTCCTGCCGGCCGCCGACTATTTCGCCATCAACAGCCCGCCGGAGGTTTTTGCCAGACTGGGCATGCATGTCAAAGACCTGCCCGTACTTTCCCAGCTGGTATCGGAAAACCTGGCCGGGCGTCCCGGCGGCGCAGTGTCCCTGGCCGTGGGCATGGCCGACATCTTCTCCAAAATCGGCGGGTTACGGCACCTGATGGGCTACTGGTACCACTTTGCAATTATGTTCGAAGCACTATTCATCCTCACTTTAATCGATGCCGGCACTCGGGTGGGCCGCTATCTGATGCAGGAGATCGGCGGTGCGGTCTACAAACCGCTTAAGGACCACAACTGGTGGCCCGGTATTATCCTCACAAGCGGTATCTTTACCCTGGCCTGGGGATACCTTCTGTACGGCGGCAGCATTTCCACCATCTGGCCCCTCTTTGGTGTGAACAACCAGTTGCTGGGCAGCATGGCCCTGGCCATAGGTACCACCATGCTGATCAGGATGGGGAAGACCCGGTATGCCTGGACCACCTTTATCCCCCTGGTCTTCCTGACGGCAACCACCATTACGGCAGGATATCAGAACATCACAGCTAACTACCTGCCAAAGCACAACTACCTGCTGGCGGCCATTTCGGTAATCATGCTGGTTATGGTAATCATGATTATTGCAGATTCCGTAAGGGTATGGGTCCAGCTGTTCTCCGGCAGCAAAACGGGGACACAGGTTCGGAGCACCACTTCCCAGAACGGCTAAATTGAGTTATCGCCCTGCTACCCGGCCACATTGTACGAAAAACCCGGGGCCTGAAGAGTCCCGGGTTTTTCCATACGTGGCTGCAGGAGCCGGGTTTATCGACGACTGAAGTGCAGGGAACCACTCCAGTCAAACACGGTACCAGATTTATGCCTGGCCTTCGATTTTTTCCCAGGCTTCCCGGTAGACCCGGTAATCATCCTCCTTGAAAAGTACAAAACGTACTTCCTCAAAAAAGTTGTGTTCGATAATATAATCCCGCACTGTTTTCAGGGCGATAGCCGCCGCCCGCTCTACGGGAAAACGGTAGGCACCGGTGCTTATTGAGGGAAAGGAAATAGAACGGATGCCCCTTTCCCTGGCCAGGGAAAGGCTGTTGTAATAGGCATTACGCAACAACCCGTCTTCCCCCCGCTCTCCCCCGGACCAGATGGGTCCCACGGTATGGATGACATAACGGGCTTTCAGATTTCCACCCGTGGTAATTACCGCCTGCCCTGCAGGCAAACTGCCCTGCCGGGCCACAATCTGCTTGCACTCCTCCAGGATCTGCGGCCCACCGGCCCGGTGTATGGCCCCATCCACACCACCACCGCCCATCAGACTGGAATTGGCCGCATTAACAATGGCTTCGGTGTCCTGCCGGGTAATATCTCCTACCACGAGACGCAGCAAGGTTGAGCCAATACGTACCTCCATAAAAACCCCTCCTCGGTGCCTGGCACTTAACTTATTAACTTATGATAGCCATCCAGTTGTTCAAAAACCGAGTGGCCACCGCCCGGTATTCTTCCCAGATTGAGGTGGTTTCCTGCACCAGGCGGTCAGCGGCTCCCGGACCCCCGAACTCCTCGAGTTCACCGGCGTAAGCTTCGGCCCAGGTTTTAATTATTTCCGGGTTCACCTCCAGGTGAAACTGCAGGGCAAAAGTGCGCCCGCCCACAGAAAAAGCCTGGTTGACGCAGTCCTTGCAAGCAGCCAGGTGAGTAGCCCCGGGGGGCAGTACAAAGGTGTCACCGTGCCACTGGAAGACAAAAAATTCTTCCGGCAAACCGGCAAACAGTGGCGACTTCAGACCAGCGGGGGTAAGCCGCAGTTTATACCAGCCAATCTCCGGCACAGGGTTCCGGACCACAGGAGCACCCAGGGCTTTGGCAATAAGCTGTCCTCCAAGGCAAATGCCGAGTAGCGGTATATCCTTTTCAATTGCTTCTTTAATCAACCGGTCGACCTGCTTTAGATAGGGGTATGCTTCCTCTTCGTATACGTTCATAGGACCACCCAGGATTATAAGGGCCTTATAACCTTCCAGGGAGTCGGGTAGATATACCCCCGGCCGGTCCATTACCCGTATATCAAGCTGCCAGCCTTCTTTTTCCATGGCCGGCTGCAGGAGTCCCGGCCCTTCAATTTCCACATTTTGTATTACCAGTGCCTGCAACTCATAACCACCTCCCCAGATATTTTTGTACATTCCTGGTATGTTAACCATGATACCATCGCCAGTCATAGCGATCAAGGTGATACAGGCCGACAAGAGCAGTATAGTACAGATGTTCAGCCTTGACACCACTTAGAGACCATGGTAAGCTAATGCCGACAATTAAAAGCCGAGCTTTGAGCTGTTTGAGCGGGAGCTGAGGAGAGCTGAGACGACTCGGAGATTCTGGGGTGAGAACCAGCCAGGGGCTGGTTTTTTGTTTTTAAGGAGCGGTGGTCGGTTTTGATTGTGGTCATCGACAACTACGATTCCTTTGTGTACAACCTGGTCCAATACCTGCAGGAACTGGGGCACCAGGTACGGGTCTTCCGCAACGACCGGGTAACCCTGGAGGAGATAGAAGATCTTCGCCCCAGCCACATTGTAATTTCCCCCGGCCCGTGCACACCGGATGAGGCGGGCATATCCCTGGAGGCAATCAAACACTTCGCCGGACGCATCCCCATTCTGGGCGTATGCCTGGGCCACCAGGCGATCGGTCAGGCTTTCGGGGGCCGGGTGGTAAGGTCCGACCGGCCCATGCACGGCAAGACTTCCCTAGTCTACCACGACGGCACGGGCGTTTACCGCGGAATACCCAATCCCTTTGCCGCCGCCCGGTACCACTCCCTGCTGGTGGAAAGGGAAACCCTCCCGCGTTGCCTGACCATTACCGCCCAAACCGGACGGGGGGAAATCATGGGTTTAAGGCACCGGAAATATCCGGTGGAAGGGGTACAGTTCCACCCGGAATCCATTCTAACAACAACAGGGAAAAAACTGCTGGCAAATTTTTTGAACCCGGCCTGAAGGCAATAAAATGGGAATTCCTGCGACAATGGTTATCAGGAGCGGATACTTATGCCGGTGTTTTTACCTTTAATAGAAAAAATAATGGTCACAACGGACGTACCAACCCTTTTCGAAAGGTTAGCGTCCCGCCCCTATAGCTTTTTGCTGGACAGCGGGTTGATCGTCCAGGGTTTGGGCCGGTACTCCCTGCTGGGGTCAGACCCCTTTCTGGTGCTGCACTCCCGGGAGAAAAACCTTTGGCTGGAACGGGAGGGGAATACCATTCTCTCAACCGGACACCCCCTGGAAAAGCTCAGAGATTTACTGGCCCGT
>NZ_JBNATZ010000120.1:0-7462 GCF_049701015.1 Desulfofundulus sp. | reverse complement strand
AGCCGGTAGTGGGGGCCGCCATATTGACTCTACTGTGGCCTTCAAGCAGGCCGACAGGGGACTGCGCCGCAGGCTGGACCGGGACGAGGTGGCCGTGGTAGGTGTTTAGAAAAAATGGGCAGGTTGTTGAGCATCACTCTTCAACCCGCCTTGGGAAGTGTTACCGTAAATGTGGTGGGCTGGGAGGTCAACCGCACCTGCCCACCATGATGTTCCACTATTTCCCGTACTATGGCCAGCCCCAGGCCCCTGTTTTCCCCCTTGGTGGAAAAGCCTGTTTCAAAAATTTTTTCTTTTATCTCTTCTTCTATTTCCGGACCGGAATTACTCACCGAGATAATATAGCATTGTTCGTCTTCCCCTATTTCCAGCCTGATGTAACGGTCGCCGGTTGCTAAGAACACCACTGCTTCCATAGCGTTGTCCAGCAGGTTGCCAAGAATGCGGTTCAGGTTGTAGGGGCGCATGGCCAGTTTTTCCAGGTCGCTCTCTACAATCAGGCCGAAGCTGATGTTGCGGCTCGCCGCCAGCGCCGCTTTTTGCTGGATCAGGGCGGCCACCTCGGGCTGTTTCAACCGCAGGGTTTGGGATAGAATACGGATGTCGGCCGTAACCTCGGCCAGGTATGCCCGGGCGCTTTCCGGCTTTCCCATCTGCAGCATGCCGTATACGGCCTGCAGGTGGCTGATGAAGTCGTGGCGCTGTGCCCGGATGTTTCGGATCATCTCCTCCAGGTTCTGGATATGCCTGGCCTGCTGGCGTATTAAGTTGTCCTGTTCTTCCAGTACGACTGACTTTCGCAAGAAAATAAAGCCCAGGATGGTGTTCCCAAAAATAATGATGTCAACCACTGCTATCCAGGCTGGCGGGATCGATGTTTTGAAATAAACCAGGTACTGGGTCAAAAGGGTAATAAGCAGCGCCTGCCCCAAACTGAAGAATATTATTAAATAGTTTGGAAATGACAACTTACTCATTTTTAACTTAATCAGTCTTCCTGGTTTTTTGAACGGTCAACGGAAGAATATCGTGGTCTCCTGAAGGCAATCTTTTTTTTGACGCACAAAAGCGTTATCAGAGTCAGCACAACCAGTTCCGGAATGGCTAATAAAATGCGCAGGATTTCAGATTTCCAGACTTCAGCAAGTGTTTTGCCTGTAAGTGCCAGCAAAACAGGCCAGAGGAGCATCTCCACTGTCGCCAGTACAACTATTCCTATCATGGCCGCACTTAAAGCTACAGGAACGGAAGTCCTGAAAAAGATCACTATCAAGGCAGCGATTACGATTATGCCGATTAAAGTATGTATTCCATAAGGTATGGGTAGTTCACGCACGAAATATGAGCAGAGCGATGAAAGCACTGCTGCTGGAACAATCCGCCGCCACTTGAGCTCAACGCCCATAAGAGTTAAGCCCAGGGCCAGGATGATGATGCTCTCCGGGATGGACTGCAAGATCAAAGCGAGCAGAGGCATTCTGTCCATGGTTGTCTCCCCATCGATTGGATTATGCGGTCAAGCAATTAAATTAACTTTTGACTTTACAATCAGGACTTAAACAGGCCCGGGAGTACCACCGAATAACACTCTCTGGCACATATTTCTCTAAAAACAAAAAACCTCCTCTTTTTCTACAAGATAAATTTTCTATTTTCGACAGGAAATCTTCGAGTGTCATCCGGCTGTACTGGTTAATTTTAATTGATAGTGCCTGGCACGCTCTTGATAATGGAAGGCCAGTTTTGAAAGTTTTCCCTTTTCCTGTTCCGAAAGTTGCCGGACTACCCGGGCTGGAGAACCCAGGGCAAGATGGTCCGGGGGGATTTCCTGCCCTTCCACCACCAGTGCTCCGGCACCTACCACCGCTCCCCGGCCTACGCGGGCACCGTTGAGAACTATGGCACCCATACCGACAAGTGTGCCATCTTCAATGGTGCAACCGTGGAGTATGGCTCCGTGTCCCACTGTGACCCGGTTTCCGATTTTCAGGGGATAGCCGGGATCTTCGTGCAACAGACATCCGTCCTGAATGTTTGTTTCCTCACCTATTTCCACTTCGTCCGCATCGCCCCTGATTACCGTATTGAACCAGACGCTGCTGCCCCGGCCGATTTTGACCCGGCCGATGACTCTGGCTCCGGGTGCGATGAAAACGCCTGCTGCTAACTGCGGCCTGCAATCTCCCAACTCGTAAATGCTCATAGGTCAGTCCCTCCTTTTTAAAAAAATATACCTCACTTTCCGTAAAAAGGCAAACGGTCAGGATGGGGGAATCATTTCATGTAAGCAAAAAAAAATGCCCCAGCCAGGGGCATTCAAGGTGGGGAAAGGAGAGGCGGTTTGAGCTTGTGATATATTTCACTTTAAAGTATAGAATAACACCCTCTCCCTGTCAAGGAATTTAAAAAATCTTAGTGAAGAATTTAAGAAAAACTTAGTCAACAAGCGAATTTTGATAGGTTAGATCTTCAAAAGCTTTAATGTACGTCTTGCTGACCTTCCTGCCGAAACGTACCATCAACATGTTGGCTGGATGTTCCAGGATTTCCGGGTCGTCTGTCCCTCGCCTTTTGAAACCTGCGCTCCCAAAAAGCCGGGTCAGCATGCGCTGGTAGGTGAAAACGTCCAGCCCGCTCCCCTGCAGGTCCCAGTGCCAGTAGAATTCGGTGGTGATGACCACGTAATCCTCCAGCTTCTCGTTCTTGAAAGCCTGATGTAGCAGTTCTTTTGCTATGCCCTGACGTTGCCAGCTCCGGCTGACTTCGATAGCTCCGAGTTCCAGCAGGCGGGGATGCCTGCTCCAGCGTGTATATTCGCTGGGTTTGTGAAAGAGTACATACCCTATGATTTCCTGCCCGTGCCGGGCAATATAAACGAGCCCTTCCGGATCACTGGCGGTAATCATTAAAGCTTCTTTTTGCCGTGTGGGGTTGCGGAAGTTGCGCAGGTGTTCGTTCATGGCAAGGGTGGCAAGGTAATCCCTGCTGACAGGTCCTTCTATAAATACCATGCCCTGTATGGTGTTGATCTGTTTTGTTTCAGTTGTTTTAGCACTAGCAGTTAACATGGTCACCCACCGATCTTTCCTGGTTTTGAGTGCGTAGCTGTTCTGTAGATCCCCCGGTTATAAAAATATTCTGATAAAAGTCTCAAAAATCCTGCTGCCGGAAAAACTTTTTCCGGCTTTTTTTAAAAGTAGGGATGGTTTGAGGGCGTTCCCTAAAACTAACCGGTGATGATACCGTATTTCTGTGCCCGGTATAAAAGGGCGGACCGGGTAATACCCAGCAACTGGGCGGCACGGGTCTGATTCCCCCCGCTTTTCTGCAGGGCCTTGATGATCAGCTCTTTTTCAACCTGTTCCAGGGAAATGCCTTCGTCAGGGAAGTGGACTACCAGCTCCTTTTCATTATGGTTCGTGTTCAGAAGCTCCTTGGGCAGGTGTTCGGGCAGTATCTCATTGCCCTGGCAGATGATGGCCGCCCGCTCAATAACGTTCTGCAGTTCCCGGATATTTCCCGGCCAGTGGTAATTGCACAGCAGTTCCATGGCTGCCGGGGAAATTTTATGCACAAGGTACTTGGGGCGGAACTTTTCTAAAAAATGATTGGCTAAAAGGGGGATGTCCTCCTTTCTTTCCCGCAGGGGCGGCAGGTGGATCTGGAACACGTTGAGACGGTAATAGAGATCCTCCCGGAAAAGCCCCTTTTCTATGGCTTTGGCCAGGTTGCGGTTCGTAGCTGCAATAACGCGTACATCCACGTGAATTGTTTCCGTACCTCCGACCCGCTCGAAGCACCTTTCCTGGAGTACCCGCAGTAGTTTTGCCTGCATGGAAAGAGACATCTCGGTAATTTCATCCAGAAAAATGGTACCCCGGTCGGCCAGTTCAAATCTTCCCAGCTTGCGAGCAGTGGCCCCGGTAAAAGCTCCCTTCTCATGGCCGAAAAGTTCGCTTTCCAGCAGTTGTTCGGGTAGTGCCGCACAGTTGATGGCGATAAAAGGTCCGTCCCGGCGGGGGCTGTTCTGGTGGATGGCTACCGCGGCCACCTCCTTACCGGTACCGCTTTCCCCCGTAATCAACACCGTGGCGTCGCTTGCGGCTACCCGTTCGATTAATTTAGTCACTTCCTGGATGGCCGGGCTCTTGCCAACCAGTTTGCTGTACTTCTGGGTTAATTCGGAGCGCAGAAAACTAACCTCCGTGGCCAGCTGGGTGATTACCAGGTTCTGTTTAATGACCATTTTTAATTCGTCCAGGTCGAAAGGCTTGGTGATGTAATCGGCCGCACCTATTTTCATAGCCTCGATTGCCGTTTCAATCGTGCCGTGTGCGGTCAGAATAACCACCGGTATCCTGGGTTGCAATTCCCTGGCCCGCCGGAGTACGTCCATTCCGTCCATCTCAGGCATTTTCAGGTCCAGAATTACCAGGGAGGGCTGTTCTTCGCGTATCAGTTCCAGACCTTTTACGGGGGAGGTGGTGGATAACACATGGTAGCCCTCCTGCTGCATGGCACGTTCCAGTGCCCAGCAGAGGTGCTGTTCGTCATCGATGATTAAAATTGTTGGTACCATGGTTATGCCCCTCCTGTCTGATGCGTTATGGGTAAGTATACGGTAAAAGTCGCGCCTTTTTCACTGGAGGTCACATCGATGCTACCGCCATGACTGGTAACTATCTGGTGGCTGATGGACAGCCCCAATCCGGTTCCGTCTTTACGGGTGGTGTAGAAAGGATCGAAAATCCTTGAGATTTCCTCGCTGGCAATTCCCGGGCCGGTATCGCTGAACCTGATACATACGTTGTCCCTGTCGGTGTAGGTTCTGATCTTCAACGTACCCCCCCGGGGCATGGCCTGGACCGCATTCAAAATTAAATTTACAAACACCTGTTTGATTCGCTCCCCGTCTACTTCTATGACCGGGACATCCGGATCTTTTTCTACCGTTAACTGTACCCGGTGTTCCTTTAAAAGCGGTGTTGTAAAGGTAAGTACTTTGTCCAGCAAGGAATTTACCGAAGCTGGATGGACGAAATTCTTCGTCGGCCGGCCGAAATCCAGTAGCTCCTGGATGATCCTGTTTTGCCGGTCGATTTGTTCTTTAATTATATCGGTATACTGTTTGATGTCATATACGTTCTTTAAATCTTGTTCCAATACCTGGATAGTGGTTTTAACGACGGAAATGGGGTTGCGCAGTTCATGTGCGATACCGGTAACCAGCCGCCCGAGGGCGGCCAGTCTTTCGGACCGGTGCAGTTGCTCCTCCAGCTTTTCTTTTTCAGCGATGGAGCGGGCCATGCGGTTAATTGCCCGTGCTATCTGACCGGCTTCCCCCGGAAGGTCCGGAAGCAAGTGGTTCAGGTCCTTCTCCAAATAGGCGAGGCCTTCCTTGATCTGGTTTACGGACCTCACGAGATTATGGACCAGGTACAGGGCCCCCCCGGTGCAGGCAAAGGAAACAAACAGAGTTACGTAAATGGAAATGAGGCGAAAATACCGGCTCTGGGCGTAGATGGGGTGCAGGCGTTCATCAACCCATACTACTGCCACCAGCTTGCCGTCAATCATGAGGGGTGTAAGGTATTCAAAAGTCTCATCGCTTAAACTTGTTGTCAAGCGGGCAATGGGTCGCTTGCTGGCTACTACGGCCATCAGTCCCGAGTCTGCCTCATTCAAAATGCGTTTTTCCCTTTCACGGCTTTCCTGTGGTGAGAGCTGGCGGTACTGGTGCAGGAAACCCTGCACGAAAATTTGTTTGCTTTCGGGCAGGTAGAGGCCGAACCTCACACCTGGATAGTTGGGGACCAGGGGGCCGGCAACCTCATTGAAGCTGGTCTTGAGGTAACTGACCTGGCTTTGAGGGCTGAGGCTTGTGAATTCTTCACCTTTGAGTTTTTTCTGAAGGTTGTCTTCTAGTGCGGGGACAACCTGGTTCTGCAGTAAAGAACCCAGACGTTCCTGTAAAGAGGAAATCATAACTTCTTCGCTTTTGGTGGCAAACACCAGGTCGTAAAGCAGCAGTAAAACGGGAATCAGCAGCAGTACTGCAATGATCGCCATGATTTGAAAGCGCAAACTGCGCCAGCCTGCTTTCATTCTGTGCGCCCCCCCTTACCCGGTTTAAATCCCGCGTAAAACCTCGCCCTGTGGGTGGCGGATAACAAACACTCGCTGTCTGAAAACAGACAGCCTCTACCTTCTCAAATTGCTTGTGTTAGGGCTCTTTTTACTTGGTGATTGGTTAAGCAATGTTTGTTTTTAAACAAAGCTTTTGTGCTGTGACTAATGCTAACCTGTTATGCCCGGGCTGTGACAGGCTGGCATGTAAAATGCTATGCCTATTTATAACTTTTTTCACAAGCCCTTGTGTTTATTATAGCACAGTGGTTATGGCAAAGGAACATTGTACATGTGGTTACCTCTATTTTTATGTGCAAACATGTGCATGGGGTTACAAGCACAAAGTCCTGGCAGGTATTGGTCGGGTGAGGTGATAAAAGGCTATGGTTGAAAGGGATGCGTTACAGCTTTTCAATCGCCGCAAGGAAGAGTTTTTGAAAAAGATCACCCGGAATGTCACGGAAGGCAGGGAGGGTAAGGCGGGGGTAGTCCACGAGCTCAAAAATTTCCTTGACTGGTTCGAGTCCTGGTTACAGAGCGAAGAGGGTCTTGAAACGGAGCGGGTGGCTCCTGCCGCGGAGGAAAAAAACTTTGATCAATTTTTGGAGGAAGTGCTGGCCGGGACCAGGCGTATCCTGGCTGAACAGAACATCAAGGTCACATATGCCTTGCCGGGGCAAAATCTGGGGGTCAGTGAGTCCTGGAAGTGCGTAAAGGTATTTGGCAATAACGATATTTACTACCGCATTGGCCGTACCCGGCCGCGGAAAGGGCAGTACCGGGGCCGGGAGCTTTTAGTCATAGACCTCGTTATGGATGGTTATAAAAAGCAGGTTTTCCTGCCCCTTCTTGAATTGAAAGCGGAAATCGAAAAACGACTGGGAGCTGTGCTGGAAAGGGAGTTGCCCAGGGTTGAGGCAACTGGCAAATACCGGCTGAAAGTAATCTTTCCCTATGAAGTTGTGCGCAGGGGTGACAGCTGGCTGGCGGCACGTAAGTTTGCCGAGTTCATTGCTATAACTAAACCATTGCTAAACGGGTTGGGAATACAGTAGGGGCCTATAGCCAGGTCCCTCAAGGAGAGGGGGTGAAAAACCATCAGGAGCGAGTTGGGTAAGAGCAGCAGGGACAGGTCTCCCGGTCGGCAGGTTATAACGGTTTCAAGAATGAATTTCAGTTATCCGGGATTTCAGGGATACTATGAATTAATCATGGGAGGATAAAATTATGCTTGATTGGTTGTCTACCGTTACAGGGGGCGGGCTGGTGGCTAAGGCAACCGCAGCCGTAACCACTACTGGAACAGCTGTGAGCGCAGCCGCCGGAACTCCCG
>NZ_JBNATZ010000119.1:0-7505 GCF_049701015.1 Desulfofundulus sp. | reverse complement strand
ACGGTGAGCTGGCTGCCGGGATGCAGTATATCATTCAAGGACTGCAGTGCAAGAATCCCAGAATAAAGGACCTCCTCTTGGATATTGGCACTGAAGAATTAAACCATATGGAAATGGTCGCTCATATGATAGGGCTCCTTGTAGGGGAACAAACCAGCACTGGTTCGCCTGAGGAGTTCGCTTTCCGACTTCTCGGCGGAGGTGGACCTTTGTGGATTAACTCCATGGGTTCGCCTTTCTCCAGCACTTACGTTGATGTTGTTGGCGATATAGCTGCTGATTTGCAATCCAATATTGCAGCTGAGTTTCGGGCCAAAGCTGTATACGAACGTCTGTACCGCCAGGCTACAGACCCGGCAGTGCAGAATTTTCTCCAGTTCCTTATTAGCCGGGAAGAGGCTCATGCCAATTTGTTCCGTCAAGCTTTGAATGAAGTTCAAGGCCAGGGTGTCTTGAAGGACTTTGTGGACACCAACTACTCCAGACAATACTATAATCTTTCGCAACCGGGACAATTCCAACGGTTCGCTTGATGTGAGCTTATTCTCAGAGAGGGGCGCTGGTCCCCGACTCTCACACCACCCCATCAACCCAGATTACCAATATTACGGCGAAGTCCACCCGGAAACGGCTGAGAAAATGGTCACCCGCCTGGCCACCTGCCATTGACCCGGTCTTTTCCTCCAGGTTAATCGACAGGGCTTTATGGTGGGTGTCAAGTACAGATTACAGGGTGGCCACAAGAAGACCCGCCCCTTGAGTCCTCTTACAATATCAAGGGGTGTTTTCTTAACTTTCTGGCGGCGGAACATGTACTTCATCTTGACACAAGCGGACTTGTTGCTTACAATGATTGCATAGAAATAATTGGTTCACGAATAATTACAGCCAGGAGATACGTATGGAACTAAATGCGGGCGGATTCGGTCCTTCCAGGTACATTTGTTTCAAACTAAACAAGGTAATGCGAAAAATACAGCGCTATTATGAGAACAGCCTGTCTCCTTACAATATCACGCCTGTGCAGTTTTATGTGTTGAGTGCCCTCTGGGTCAGCGACGGGATCAGGTTCAAAGACCTGGCCAGGGTCCTCAATATGGATGGTTCCACTCTCACCGGCATTCTGGACCGTATGGAGCGGCTGGATCTGGTAGAGCGGCGGGACGACCCGGAAGATAGACGCTCGCTATTGATCTTTCTGAAAGAAAAGGCCAGGCTTTATCAAAAGGAACTCGTCGAACTTGCGGAAAACCTTGACCGGGAAATTAAGGAACAGTTCCCGCCGGGTGAATTTGCCATCTTTGAAAGAGTGCTCGATAAGCTGATGGAAGACTAATTTTTTGCTAATTTTGTTTGTATGCAAATTATTCTTACCAAAATTATTGGCCTATAAAGGTGATTTGGGAGAATGCCAATGAGACTACGAGGTAATACAGCTCAAGAAAATCTTAAAGATAAGGAGGAAGGTCAAGATGGGGCACATTGTTGGCGCCAGGGATGAGATCTACCGGGCCCTGGCCGAACGCTTGAACAGAGAACCGGTGGGGGCACCGGTAAACGAAACCCTCATGGAGATCCTGTATCGCCTTTATACGGAAAGTGAAGCCAGGGTGGGCAGCCGGTTCCCCCTTAGCCCGGTCAGATTGGAGCAACTGGCTGCCGCCACCGGGTACGCTGAAGAGGATTTACAGGCCATTTTAAACGGCATGGCTGAAAAGGGGCTGGTCATCGACGTTCCCCACCGCACCGGCTTTTATTACCTGCTGGCACCAATGGTGATCGGATTCTTCGAATACACCTTCATGCGCACGGGAAACCAGGTCGAGCTCAAGGAATTGGCGGAGTTGTTTGAAAAGTATTTCAAAAGCAACGAAGTAAGAGAGGAGCTCACCTGTTCCGATACCAAAATGTTCCGTACCCTGGTCTATGAAAGCCTGATCCCGGTGGCCGTGGAGACAGAGGTGCTTACCTACGAGAAAGCCTCGGAAATCATCCGTCAGTCGGGTGGGGGAGCCATTTCTATATGTGCCTGCCGACACAAGGCTAAACACCTCGGCAAATCCTGTGACGCGCCGCTGGATGTCTGCATGTCCCTGGGCAAAGCCGCAAAATGGATCGTCTACCGTGGTTTCGGCAAGCAGGCCACGGTGGACGAACTACTGCGCGTTTTGGAACACACAGAAAAGCTAGGGCTGGTACACCTCTGCGACAACGTCATGAACAAGCCCGCATATATTTGCCATTGTTGTGGTTGTTGCTGCACGGTTCTGCGCGGTATTAACGAATCGGGTAAATTCTCCACCCACCCGAGCAACTTCATCCCTTCCTTAGCACCTCATAAGTGTGTATCTTGCGGCACCTGCGCCGACAGCTGCCATATAAAAGCCATCACCATGGAGGACAGAGGCGATGGTAAGAGTATACCAACTATCAACCAAGATCTGTGCCTTGGTTGCGGCGTGTGCGCCAGCACCTGTCCCAACGAAGCTCTATTCATGTCACGCCGTTCCGCCCTTCACGTCCCTCCAATAGACAGCAAAGAAAAATTCCTGCGTATGGCAAGGGAAAAGGGGCGCACGTGAAGCCTCTCCCGCCTATAGAGGTGGGAGCTTCCCGTTTCGCAACGGAAAATTCCTGCTTCAACGACCGCCGCCCCTTACTTGTCAAAAGCAGGTCCCCTGGGCTAAAATAGGGAAGGTAGTCAAGCATATACCTGAGGAGGTAAGAGAATGTACTGGCCCCAGAAAGGTCCTGTTAATACCGATGAAACTATTGCCCTGGCGGTGAAAAGGGCGCAGGAGCTGGCGATTGACCACATCGTGGTGGCTTCCTGCAGCGGGGAAACAGCTAAAAAGCTGATCGGCAAAGTCCCCCATGTAGTATGCGTAACCCACCACGTGGGCTTTACCGCTCCGGGAGAAGATGAAATGCCCCCCGGCGTGCGCGCAGAACTCACAGCCAGGGGAGTACGCCTGCTCACCACCACCCATCTTATGGGCGGGCTGGACCGGGGTGTACGGAATAAATTCGGAGGCGTTTATCCCGCCGAAATCATTGCCCAAACCCTGCGCATGCTGGGCCAGGGTTTAAAAGTGTGCGTGGAAATCGCCGTCATGGCACTGGATGCCGGGCTGATCCCGGCGGGCAAAGAGGTCGTGGCCGTTGCAGGAACAGGAACGGGTGCCGATACGGCAGCGGTAATTCTTCCTGCCCATGCCAATCACTTTTTCGATACCAGGGTTAAGGAAATTATTTGCAAGCCCAGGGAGTTTTAAGAGCCAAATAAGATAACACAATACATTATAGAGAGAGAATTATGTCGTCATAATAATAAATCTGGATAAAAATTTTTCTTTGAGAGGCAGGAAAATGTCCTGCGCTTCAAGAATAAATGTAAATAGATCATTTTTTTGTACGGGGAGGATCTTCATGGGCAAGAAAATTACCGTTACGGTCATCAAAGCGGATGTAGGAGGCTTTGTAGGGCACTCATCCGTTCACTCCGCCCTGATTGAAAAGGCCCAGGGCATGCTTAAGGGTAGCTCCCTCCTGATAGATTCCTATGTAGCCCATGTAGGCGACGATATCAACCTGATTATGACCCACGAACTGGGCCGGAATAACGGTGAAATCCACCAGCTGGCCTGGGATACTTTTGTCGCCTGCACTGAAATAGCTAAAAAGCTGAAGCTTTATGGAGCAGGCCAGGACCTGCTGGCTGATGCTTTTTCAGGAAACATCAAAGGCCTGGGGCCCGGGGTAGCGGAAATGGAGTTTGAAGAGCGCAAGAGCGAACCCATCATAGTCTTTATGGCCGACAAGACAGAACCGGGGGCATGGAACCTGCCTCTGTACAAAATTTTTGCCGATCCCTTTAACACAGCCGGCCTGGTCATAGACCCCAGTATGCACGACGGATTCATTTTCGAAGTCCGGGACCTGATTGAGAACACCCGGGTTACTTTCTCTGCTCCCGAGGAAATATATGACATGCTTGTCTTCATCGGCGCCCCCGGTCGCTACTGCATCAAGCGCGTTTTTCATAAGAAAACGGGGGAAATTGCCGCCGTATCCAGTACACAGAGGTTAAACCTGATGGCCGGTCGCTACGTAGGTAAAGATGACCCGGTATGTATCGTGCGCTGCCAGAGCGGTATGCCCGCGGTTGGGGAAGTGCTGGAACCCTTCACCAAACCCCACCTGGTCAGCGGCTGGATGCGCGGCTCTCACAGCGGTCCTCTGATGCCGGTCAGCATGCAGGAAGCCACACCGTCCCGTTTTGACGGGCCGCCCCGGGTTGTTGCCCTTGGTTTCCAGCTGGCTGAAGGCAAGCTCATCGGTCCCCAGGACTTCTTTGCCGACCCGGCCTTCGACCAGGCCCGTCAGATGGCTAACGAAATTGCCAACTATATGCGCACTTTGGGGCCTTTTGAACCCCACCGGCTGCACCTGGACGAAATGGAATATACCACCATGCCCCAGGTATTGAAAAAACTCAAGGACCGTTTTGAAAAACTTCGCTAAGAATCTGAATCCCGAGACCTCTTACATCCTTAATGGCCGGTTAAATAAGCAGGCCCTGAACCACCTGCAGGCGGTGTTCAGGGCCCTGGTTATTTTTTTGTTTACTTCAAGATTTTATCTTCATCCAGATCAGTCAGACCGGCCTCGCTGAAACTTGCCATTTCATTAATCACCCGGCACGCCGCCTCCACCAGGTGCATGGCCAGAGCTGCACCAGTCCCCTCACCTAAACGCATATTCAGGTAGAGCATGGGTGTCAGTCCCAGGTATTCCAGCATCAGACGATGACCCTTCTCACCGGAAAGATGGGAGGCAATCATGAATTCCTTTACTCTGGGCTGCAGGGCGGCCGCCACCATGGCAGCCGCCGTTGTAATGAAGCCGTCAATGATCACCGGCACCCGCCTGGCAGCTGCCCCCAGAATAACCCCGGCCAGGCCTCCGATCTCCAACCCACCCACCTTAGCCAGCACGTCCAGTGCATCTGCAGGATCGGGCCGGTTGACTTCAAGTGCCCTGGCTACCACATTTATCTTGCGGCGCAGAACCTGGTCGTTAACCAGGGTGCCCCGGCCGGTTACCTCTTCAGGCGTATAGCCTCCCAGTGCTGCGGCAATAGCACTGCTGGGAGTAGTGTTCCCTATACCCATGTCACCGAGGGCAATCAAAGTTGCTCCCCGGTCAATTTCACTCCGGACCACCTCGATACCCACTTCCACCGAACGTACCGCCTCCTCCCGGGTCATGGCCGGGCCACAGGCAATGTTCCCCGTACCTGGACGCACTTTCCGGTTCAGCACGCCGGGGTAATCTACCGGTACCGCCACCCCCACGTCCACCACTACCAGACGGGCGCCGGCGAGCCGACCCAGCACGCCGATACCAGCCACCCCCGTAAGGAAAGCCGGAATCTGCTGGTGGGTAATCTCCTGGGGTGCCACACTCACACCCTCCGCCACCACCCCGTGGTCGCCGGCCATAATAATAACCACTTTGTCACCAACCACCGGACGGGGATTGCCGGTAATGCCGGCCAGCTGCACGGCCAGCTGCTCCAGCCGACCCAGACTGCCGGGTGGTTTGATCAGGCTATCCAGCCTTTTCTGGGCTTCGGCCATGGGGCCGGGGTAAAGCGCCCCAACTTCGGCCATAGTATTTTCCAGCAGCAAAACGACCAACCTCCCTTGTTTTAAAGATAGTTAAAGAATTAAAAAAGTCCACAGCCCGAATAAGGCCGTGGACTTTACCATCATCCAGCGGGTTACAATCAGCAGGCAGGTCTCCTGGCTCCGGATCCTCACAACCACCCGCCTTCCCAGTCCGCACTCAGCCATGCGTAATTGGTTCGCTGCGACTTCACGTCAGAGCAAAACAGGTTAAGCTGAGAATTGACCAGTGGCTTATTATGGAGGTTGCTCCCCGATCACAGTGGCGGGACCGCTCAGGATTTGCACCTGATTCCCTATTCTCCCCCGCTTTTAAACAGGGGCACCTGCTGACATTAATATTCGCCTGTTCACTACTAAGTCCTACAGGAGTGTAATTCTACATATCCGGTTAATTTCCTGCCATCTCTTAAAAAATTTAACGCTACTTGACCGGACGGTCAAAATAAATGTTCTTGCCTGTAGCGGAGATCGGAATCCCTACCACAATTGCGCCCTGGAGCAGACCCATACGGCGGGCAACCGTACCCACCCGGTACATAATCCGGTTGTCAGCGTTAAAAAGACTGGCCGTTTTGACCGCCGAACCCAGGGCAATGCCCACGTCCAGGAGACGCCAGGCACATAACGGGCCGGGAAATTCCGGACCCTCCCGTGTTTGCAACTCCTCACACCGGCTGAAACCGCAGGCGCCGCAGTTCAGTCCCAGAGGTTTGTTTTCCGTGAGGGAAATAAGCACTACAGCATCCGACCGGCGTACATTATCGGCATCCCGGTCGAAGTTGGCCTTCCCCCGTTCCTTCCCAAAACGTTCCATTTCATCAGCGAGCCGGAAGAGCTCCTCTCCCGACAGCACCCGGATACCTACATAATCCTGGCCCAGCCCCTTTGGCGCAGTACGGGCCGACAGCGCCATCAACTGGGCGACCATCAACATGGCCTCGCGCAAAAAACATCACCTGCCTTTATGTAATGGATCAATTTCCAGGGATAATATCGAGTTCCCCTTCTTTATTGAGACGGGCTTTAAAGGAGCCCATTTCCTGCGTAAGAATCATGCGCCGCCGCCCCACCTGCACCACAGCTCCAGCAAAAGCCCGCTTTACCCTTATCAACCCGTTCCCCCCCACCCTGACCACCGGGGGTGCCCCCAGGGTGCTGCCGAGTTCCTCTATTTCGGCATTGCCTTCACAAAAGATTTCCCCACCCTTGAAAGAACCTTTGATTACTACATCCCGCCCGGCATGGATAGTGGTATTGACACAGCCCCGCCGGGTTACGTAAACGCTACCGGAGCTGTGGATGACAGAACTCATGGCCGAAGGGAGCACTACATCGGCCGGGTTTTCTCTGTCAGACTGGAGCAGAGCTACAGCTGCCTCCACGTCCCTGACCACCTCATCAAAACTTTTTAACGTCAGCGGGTTAAGCCCCACCAGGCAATTCAGTGAAGGGACGCAGCAGGTAACCTCCTCCGGCAATTCTGTTCCGGCAGCAGCAATTTGCTGGATGGTGTTCTTGACGAGGGGGCGCAGGTTTTTAAACCTGGTATCCATGAGGGTCATCAAGACCCGCCCGAAATTCAACCGCGACAAATCATCCCCCCGGTACCGCATTAACTGTTCGAGAGCCTGTTTAAGAAGGTCCAGGTTGGACTGAATATCCCGGAGCATGAAGGCGAGCTTTTGGGCTCCGGGAAAGGTACCGCCGGCCCGCAGCGTACTGCCGATAACCCCCCGGTGCAGCACCAGCTTGCCCCCGCTGCTCACCTTCGCCCGGGTCACCAGCCCGATAATTTCTATACTTCCCCCGGCC
>NZ_JBNATZ010000118.1:0-7523 GCF_049701015.1 Desulfofundulus sp. | reverse complement strand
GCCACACCGCCACCGGAAACGATACCTTCCTCCACCGCGGCCCGGGTGGCGTTCAGCGCATCCTCGATGCGCAGCTTCTTCTCCTTCATTTCAGTCTCAGTGGCTGCACCAACCTGGATGACAGCTACGCCGCCAGCCAGCTTGGCCAGACGTTCCTGGAGCTTCTCCCGGTCAAAGTCGGAAGTGGTCTCTTCGATTTGCTTCTTGATGGAGGCGATCCGGGCATTAATCTTATCCTGGGAACCGGCACCGCCTACAATAATGGTTTCTTCCTTCTTCACCCGTACCTTGGAGGCCCGTCCGAGCATATCGATGGTGGCTTTGTCCAGCTTCAAGCCCAGCTCTTCGCTGATTACAGTACCGCCGGTGAGAATAGCGATGTCCTCCAGCATGGCCTTACGCCGGTCACCAAAACCAGGAGCTTTGACGGCCACACAGGACAACGTACCACGCAGCTTGTTCAGTACCAGAGTGGCCAGGGCCTCGCCTTCCACATCCTCGGCAATGATCAACAGCGGCCTACCGGCCTGCACGATCCTCTCCAGGATGGGCAGCAGGTCGGCCACGGCACTGATCTTCCGGTCGGTAATAAGGATGTAAGGATCGTTAAGAATGGCCTCCATTTTTTCGGTATCGGTGATCATGTACGGGGATATGTAACCCCGGTCGAAGTTCATCCCTTCCACCACTTCCAGGGTGGTACCGATACCCTTGGATTCCTCGACGGTAATTACACCGTCCTTGCCCACCTTTTCCATGGCTTCAGAGATTAATTCGCCGATTGACGGATCGTTAGCGGAAATGGAAGCTACCTGAGCAATAGCAGCTTTACTTTCGACCGGCTTGGCTGCTGCCTTGATGGCCTCTACGGCTTTTTCCACCGCCTTTTCAATGCCCCGCTTGATAATCATCGGGTTGGCACCAGCAGCTACGTTCTTCAAACCTTCACGCACAATGGCCTGAGCCAGTACAGTCGCAGTGGTGGTACCATCGCCAGCCACGTCATTGGTCTTGGTGGCTACTTCTTTAACCAGCTGGGCACCCATATTCTCAAAGGGGTCGGTTAATTCAATTTCCCGGGCAATGGTCACACCATCGTTGGTAACCATAGGAGAACCAAACTTCTTCTCCAGCACCACGTTGCGGCCCTTTGGCCCCAGGGTAACACGCACCGCTTCAGCCAGAGCATTAACGCCTCTTTCCAGGGCCCGGCGTGCTTCTTCCCGGAAAATAATCTCTTTACCAGCCAATTTCCTCAACCTCCTTGAATATTTTGATGATCACGCGTTCCAGGACACCAGTTATTTTTCAATAACCCCAAGGATGTCGGCTTCACGCATGATCAGGAACTCTTCATCATCTATCTTGACCTCGTTACCGGCATACTTGGAGAACAAAACCCTGTCCCCCACTTTGAGATCAACAGGTACACGGGTCCCATTTTCGAGCAGGCGACCGGGACCTACCGCCACCACTTCCCCCTCCTGGGGTTTTTCCTTAGCGGTTTCAGGCAACACAATGCCTCCCTTGGTCTTCTCCTCGGTGGGCAGCGGCTTGACAACCACCCGTTCACCTAATGGTCTGATTTTCACCTAAAACCCCTCCTTTAAGAGATTTTTAGTCTTATATTGTTAGCACTCATTAAACCCGAGTGCTAATACCCAAGTACTATAATATAAAGGGGGAAGAGCAAAAAGCAACTTTCCTCCACGGACTTATTCCCCCTTTTTGACCGTCTAATGGAAATTACCTGATATTATCTCGCATTATCTCCCTCCGTTAAGTTGTTACCATGATTTTTCTGTCCAAAATTTTCTTCGTTTCCTAGCAACATTTTCCCCATAAACATAATGATTTATACATGCAAAACAAAAGCACCCGCCAGGGCGCCAGGAACTGCCACATTTTACAAGCCAGACCTGTAATGCGGGGAAAACCCCTCAATCCGCACCGCATTCCCCGGCCCGGCCGGTGAGGATTTCCAATCCGTGAGGAAGTACCGGTAAAATCACTTCCAGGCACTCCCTGACCGCCCGCGCACTCCCCGGCAGGTTAATGATCAGAGTTTTATGGCGAATCCCGGCCACAGCCCGGCTGAGCATGGCCCGGGGCGTTTTCTTGAGGCTCTCATAGCGCATAGCCTCGGGAATACCCGGCACTTCTCGCTCAATGACCGCACGGGTTGCCTCGGGGGTATTATCCCGCGGGCTGAAACCCGTGCCCCCGGTGGTTAAAATCAAGTCCAGCTTCTCCTGGTCGGCCATTTTGATGAGCATTTCCTTCAGAACATCCGGGTCATCGGGCACAATATGGTAAGATACCACTTCTCCCCTGATACCGGCCACCATATCCCGGATCACCTGCGCACTTTTATCCTCCCGTTCACCCCGGGACCCCTTATCACTGGCCGTGAGAATGCCTACCCGCCACATGGCCAACACCTCCACCATAGATATAGCTTATAAAGGACAGGATACAAAAAAGTTTTAGATCCGGATTCACCGGTTGAAGCCGGAAAACAGAAAAGGTACAATGAGAATAAGAGGAGGTCGAACCCATGGCCGTACCCAGGACTGCCACCGTGACCATAACAAAAGTAACCGGCGACTTTATCACAAACGTTGAAGATGAAGTGGCAAGGGAAGTCCCGGTTACTTTATTTATAAACGACGAGGAACTGGTCACCCTGGTCTGTTCCCCCCACCACCTCAAAGAACTGGCGGTGGGTTTCCTTTGTTCCGAAGGTATTCTCCAGAAACGCACGGACTTAAAGGATGTTTTTATCAAGCCCGAAGAAGGGCTGATCTGGGTGGAAACTTACGGGCCGGTCCCCAGCCGCAGAAATTTTTTGAAGCGCTACATAACAACCTGCTGTGGACGGGGTCGCTCCTCATTTTATTTTATCAACGATGCCCGGGGTATCTCACCCATGACCTCTCGCCTGACCATCAGTGCCGGCACAATCCTTGAGTTCAGCCGGGAGATGGAACTGGAGGCTTCCCTGTTTCAAGCAACCGGCGGCACCCATAGCGCAGCCCTGTATTCCGGGAGCCAGCGCCTGCTTCTCTACGAAGACATCGGCCGCCACAACGCCGTGGATAAAATCTTTGGCCGGGCTTTTCTGGATGAAATGGAGTTAAAGGATAAACTTCTGGTCTTCAGCGGCCGTATCTCTTCTGAAATCCTGATCAAGGTGGCTCGTATGGGTATCCCCATCCTTGTTGCCCGGGGTGCCCCCACGGATCTGGCCCTGGAAATGGCGAGAGAAGTGGGCATTACCGTGGTGGGATTTGCCCGGGGGGAAAGATTGAATATTTATACCCACGGAGAGCGTATTATATTCCCTTAAAAACAACCCAGCTCGCAGGCCTTGATCTTGATACCCAGGGCGTCACAGGCCGCACCCACCACCCGTACCGGTACGTTCAGTTCCCCGGCCAGCCTTCGAGCCGCAGTACAGGTCAGCCGGCCGTCGATTGCAGCCTTCTTCACGGCTTCCAATACCCGGGAGTCCAGAGAAATATTTTCTTTATCTTTCACTCTTACCTTTTACCTCCTTCACCTTCCGGTTCACAAGACTACCGCACGCTAAAAACCAGGCCCAACAAAGGCCTGGTTTTAGTATTTGTTTTCAGGCAGGAATAATTGCTCCCTGCTTGCACCTTGCCAGACACTCACCACAGCGCACACACAAAGCCTGGTCAATGGAGTGTGGTTCTTTTTTGTTCCCCGAAATGGCACCTGTTTCACAGGCCTTGGTGCACATCTGGCAACCTTTGCATTTTGCCGGGTCAACTTTCAGGGCGGGAATCTCGACCCCTGCTGCTGCAGCGACATCTTTGACTTTAGCCCCTGGCGGTATCACAAGCTGAACGCCGTTTAAAGAGATAACCACATCCTTTTGTTTTTTGGCTTCGGTCATGCTCTCCATCTCCCATGCACCAGATTATATATTAAAAATCAATTTCTACAAAGGACAGCAGATCCCTCCCGCCGCCGTAAATCTTATGACCACTATTTCTTCTGCCTGGCAAGTTCCTCTTCACGCAGGTAACGCCGCAGGACCTTGCCCACAATGGTCTTGGGCAGGCTGTCCCTGAATTCTACCTGCCTCGGCACCTTGTAGGCCGCCAGCTTACTGCGGCAGTACTGGATTAGCTCCTCTTCCGTAGCTGTTTCTCCCTGTTTTAAAACCACAAATGCCTTCACTGTTTCCCCCCGGTATGGATCGGGTACCCCGGCGACCACTGCCTCCAGCACCTTGGGGTGTTCAAATAAAACCTCTTCAACCTCCCGCGGGTAGATATTAAATCCTCCTGCAATAATCATGTCCTTTTTGCGGTCCACAATGTAAAAATAACCCTCCTCATCCATCCTGGCTATATCCCCGGTATAGAACCAGCCGTCCCGCAGCACACTCGCGGTTTCCTCGGGCATATTCCAGTAACCCTTCATGACCTGAGGTCCCTTCACACAAAGCTCACCGGCTTCTCCGGGAGGCAACTCCCGCTCACCCGTTTCCATATCCACGATCTTACAGAGGGTATCTGGAAGGGGCAGGCCGATGCTACCCACCTTGCGTTTCCCCCGCAGGGGGTTACAATGGGTCACCGGAGAGGTCTCTGAAAGCCCGTAGCCCTCCACCAGATAACCACCGGTCAATTCTTCAAATTTTTCTGCCACCTCAACGGGCAAAGGTGCCGAACCACTGATGCAATAATTAATGGAACGAACGTCATAGTTTTGAACCCCGGGGTGATTGTTAAAAGCTACATACATGGTGGGAACGCCGGGGAAAAGGGTAGGCCTGTAAGCCTTTATGCACTCAAGAACCTGATTTATCTCAAAACGGGGCAGGATAATCTGGGTAGCGGCAGTAACCACCGCGAAATTCATGGCCACGGTCATGCCATAGACGTGGAAAAAGGGAAGCACCGAGAGCATCCGCTCCCGCCCGTACTGGCAACCGGCAAACCAGGCCACAACCTGCAGAGCGTTAGCCACCACATTGCGGTGAGTAAGCATGGCTCCTTTGGGTATGCCGGTGGTACCACCGGTATACTGCAGTACCGCCAGGTCCTCCACCGGATTGATTTCAACCACCGGTGGGGCGGGCGGAGCAGAGGCAAGCAATTTTTCAGCCTGCAGGACATCCGGGTCAGCCGCACACTGGGGCTGGCCCAGGCTAAATAAAATTACGTGTTTTAAGGGGACCACTCCCCGGAGAGACTTGATGCGGGGATAGACCGCGTCATGGACAATAATAACTTCGGCTCCCGAATCCATCAGGAGATGTTCCAGTTCCCGCTCGGTGTACATGGGGTTTACCTGTACTACCACCGCCCCTATCTTCTGAATGGCCATATAGCCGACCACATACTGGGGGCAGTTGGGCGCCATTAAGGCTACACGGTCACCCTTTTTGACACCCAGAGCCGCCAGGGCAGCAGCAAACCGGTCGACCATACCCGCCAGGGTACGGTAGTTTATCTCGACACCGGCGAAGATGATGGCAGTCCGGTCGGGCCAGTCGGCAGCCGAGCGTGCCAGGAAACCGGGCATGGTCATGTCCGGATACTCGAGGGTCGGGGGCACGCTCTCCTCATAGAAGCGCAGCCAGGGTAATTCAGCTTGCTGGGCCATCAGGAATCCTCCTCCCTATTTTTAATAAATGATTATTCATTCAACAGAAAACCTCTAAAAACCTTCTGACCTTTTGCACTTTTCATAAATATTTTTACATAAACGCCCGCAGGATTTTGCTCCCGCGTCTCGAATAAGTCTAAATTGTGATGCCGGATAACAGTACAATATAACCGTTCTCCGAGCCCGATCACCTGTGGCCAGAGCTATGGTTTTCGGGCCGGCAGGGTATGCCGGGAAACTGGCGTGCCTCCCAGTGCGGAAAGGGGAACACCGCCAAACTTCTAAATGGTGAGGCCTGTGTTCTGTTTCCCGCAGAACACAGTTTTTTTCTGCGGACGCATGACAGCTTGCGCCCGGAAATGGCTGTGCTTCCACCTTTTTGCCAGAGCACAGCTTTTTGTTTGGGAACAAACCCGGGATTCCTGCCGGCCGCGAATTCCAATTGTGTTATAGCCTGTAAGTCAAGAGGTGAGTTAGACGAGCTTTTGAAACTTTTTACCGGTGGGATCAGATGAATGAGCGAGAAACAAGGTACCTGAGTAAGCGTATGAAATGAACACCTGCCTTGAAACAACCATAATCTGAAGAGGTGCATGGCAATGTTCAAGCGAATTATTACCCCCGTATTAACCCTTCTCCTTGTGCTCATGCTTATTGCAGGCTGCTCTTCCAGGACCGCACAGAAAGAGGCAAAGCAAGGTCAGCCTGCCGGGGAGAAACCACAAAAACAGGACGTAATTCTGGCCACCACCACCAGCACCCAGGACAGCGGCCTCCTGGATGTACTTATTCCCGAGTTTGAAAAGAAAACCGGTTATAAAGTGAAAACCATTGCCGTAGGCACGGGACAGGCCCTGGAAATGGGCAAAAAAGGTGAAGCGGACGTTCTGCTGGTACACGCCCCCAAATCGGAAAAGGAACTGGTAAACAGCGGCGTCGGTATCAACTACCGGCTGGTAATGCACAACGACTTTGTGGTGGTCGGCCCGGAAAATGACCCGGCCGGAGTCAAATCGGCCAGGAGCACTGTGGAAGCCTTTAAGAAGATAGCCCAGACCCATAGTACATTCGTTTCCCGCGGGGATGAATCCGGCACCCACAAGAAAGAAAAAGAAATCTGGAAAGAAGCCGGCATCACCCCCAGCGGGAAATGGTACCAGGAAGCAGGCACGGGCATGGGTAACACTCTAAACATTGCTTCGGAAAAGGGAGGCTATACCCTCAGTGACCGGGCCACCTACCTGGCCAACCAGAAACATCTGAAGCTGAAAATTTTATACGAGGGAGATAAAACCTTGCTGAACATCTATCACGTCATGCAGGTCAACCCGCAAAAATTCAGTAAGGTCAATGCGGAAGGGGCCAGAGCTTTTGTTGACTTCATGGTTTCACCTGAAACCCAGCAGCTCATCGGTAAGTTCGGGGTGGACAAGTACGGCCAGCCGCTATTCTTCCCCGATGCCGGCAAAAAAGAGGAAGACCTGGGCAAGTAGCTTAGAACTAAACCGCCCGCCCTGCCTTAAACCTTTCAGCCCAAATGCAGGGCGGGCTCCTTAATTAACTATTGGAACTCTGAATAAGGTCTTAGAAATGGGGATCATCCAGTGAACAACACCATCCTGGAAGTACACAATCTGCAGTTCAAACGGGGGAGCCGGGAAATCTTAAATATCGATCATTTTGCCCTCCATGAAAGGGAAACCATAGCCCTGATCGGGCCGAATGGAGCCGGCAAAAGCACTCTGTTGCAGGTAATGGCACTTTTATTAAAACCAACCCGCGGAACCATAGAATTCCGGGGCATGCCATCAACCCCACGAAACGCCCTGGCCATTCGCCGGCGCATGGCTGTGGTGTTCCAGGAGCCGCTCCTTTTA
>NZ_JBNATZ010000117.1:0-7552 GCF_049701015.1 Desulfofundulus sp. | reverse complement strand
TGCGACGGTACCCTTCCACATCCAAAAATACTTTACACCGCTGGGTCTGATTTTTATTGACACAAAGACTGACGAGATACTGGAGGGCGTCAAGGGTTTCTCCCCTTCTGCCTATCAGTATGCCCACATCACGACCCTTTATATCAATAAACACATCGTTATCCTTCTCTTCAATAGCCATGCTGACGGGCAGGTTCATGGCCTCAAAAAGCTTATCAAGCAACTCTTTTGCCCGGCGCGACGGCGTATCTTTAACACGGACCCGGACACGGGCCGGCCTTGAACCCAGCAGTCCTAAAAAACCTCTGGAAGGTTCCTCTAAAACTTCAATCTCCGCCTCATCACGTGAAATGCCCAGTTGAGCCAGCGCCAGGGAAACCGCCTCATCAACAGTTTTAGCGGTTTTCTCTACTCCCTCCACCGGTGTTTAGCGCCTCCTTCAAAGCTCGGGTATGCCTGTTCACCAGATACTGTTGTACAATTCCAGCGGCATTGAAAACAACCCAGTACAGGGCCAGGCCTGCAGGTACTGTAGAACTGATCCACGCAATAAAAATGGGCATGATCATCAACATGGTGCGCTGGGTCGGGTCGGCCATATTGGTGGTCATACGAGATTGCACATAAGTAGTCAAACCAGCTAAAACCGGAAGTATAAAATAAGGGTCTCCCACCTGACTCAGATTTTGAACCCATAAAAACTTGGCATGGGCGGGAACTGCATACTTAAAATGTAAAAGCGCTCGATAGAGGGCGATCAAAATTGGCATCTGAATCAAAAGCGGCAGGCATCCAGCCATGGGATTCACATTATGCTCCCTGTACAGTTCCATGATCTTCTGCTGCATTTTCTGAGGATCTTTATTACTGTAACGTTCCTGAATCTCCTTGACCCTTGGTGCAAGCTGTTGCATAATCACCATGGAACGCATCTGCTTGACAGAAAGCGGGTAAAGAACGATCTTGACCAGTATGGTGAGCAGGATAATAGCCAGACCGTAGTTGGCTACATGAGCAAGCTCCGTAAGATGATATAGCCAGTTCAACAGAGCACTCATGCCATTAACCAGAGCTTGAAACAAACCATCCCCTCCTTGCTATTTAACCGGATCATAGCCACCCCGGCAAAGGGGATGGCAACGCAAAAGACGCCACATGGTTAACAACAAGCCACGAGCCACACCATATTTGGACACGGCCTGTACAGCATACTCGGAACACGAGGGGTAAAAACGACAACTGGGCGGCTTCAGAGGCGAAATAAAACGCTGGTAAAAACGAAGAATGGTAATTAAAGTCGAGCTCACAATGATCAACCTTTCGCCGTAATCTTACGGCCAAGTCTCCTGGCAAGGTTATAAAGCTGTCCCGAAAGATCCTGATAATTCTTACCCGCTGCCTCCCTGCGGGCTATGATAACCACATCGCAATCCTGCGGAAACCACCCTTCATTGAGCCGACAAATCTCCCTGAGAATACGACGCACACGGTTACGAACAACAGCCTTACCCGTTTTTTTACCAACCGAAAAACCAAAACGGCGTCCCAATCCTTTATTGCGGAACAAATACAATACAAGAGCTCCACTGGCAGCTGAATACCCCCGCCGGTAGACCCTTTGAAAATCTTTTTTCTTTTTTAAAATCTCCATGTAAGTGAAATCTCCATTACACCGGGCCATTTATTGTTTTTAAAACCATCCGAACAAATTACGAAAAGGCCACCCTTGTGGTAAGCGGCCTTATGCAGTGAGTCTTTTTCTTCCCTTGAGCCTTCTTCTCTTAATCACATTACGGCCTGCCCTGGTAGACATACGCTTTAAAAAACCATGAACCTTTTTGCGTTTTCTATTCTTGGGCTGATAAGTACGCTTCAATTCATCACACCTCCCCAACACAATACCGGACTGGAAAAACCAGACACATCACAAGTTATTATATAGGAAAAACCCTTCACAAGTCAAGAAAAAACCCGGGACGGAAAAAGCCCGTCCACAATATACACAATTATCCACAGGGTGCAAATTTATCGGTTGATAAGCCCCCGTAAATTTGATATCATTTGATCGCTAGCGCCGGATGGAAAGTTATCCACAGGCTATGATTGACCTGGGGACAAAGTTGTCGATAATTAATAAGCCGGTAGATCAGGCGTTGGAAGCTGTAAGCCCCGTCACACCGATAGCGGAGGCTTTTTTAAGTTGCCTTTTCAATTTGCCATTGTTTCAAGTTGCCAAAGAAAGGTCCACGGAGCAGGGGGTTACCTCACATGATAAAAACACATATTACAGATATTTGGGATGAACTACTCAGTCATATCCAGCCACGCATGGACGCTGAAACATATGAGATCTGGCAGGAATCGGTACTCCCCCTTGGATTTCATCGCAGTACATTTTTTATCCAGGTACCCAACCACTTCTACCGGGACTGGCTGATCACACGCTATGCGTCCATAATTAAAAACCATCTACAAGAAATTTTAAAAGATGAAATTGAAGTACAATTTCTACCAGCCGAAGAAGTTAATGATAAGTTATTAAACAGAATACGTAAATCCACGCCCTCCGTCGCCATGGAAACCTGCCCGCTAAACCCACGCTATACTTTTGATACCTTCGTCGTGGGAAACAGTAACAGGTTCGCACACGCAGCCTGTATGGCAGTAGCCGAATCCCCGGCTCAAACATACAACCCTCTATTTATTTACGGAGGGGTGGGTCTGGGCAAAACACACCTCATGCATGCCATAAGCCACTATATAATGGAACGTGGTACCCAAAACCGCATTGTTTACGTTACATCAGAGAAATTCACCAATGAGTTGATTAATGCCATCGCAGAGAAGCGGGCAGTGGAATTTCGCAACAAATACCGGGGCATGGACATACTGCTTATTGACGATATCCAGTTTCTAGCAGGAAAGGAACGGACTCAGGAAGAATTTTTCCATACGTTCAATACCTTATATGAAGCCAACAAGCAAATAGTAATCTCCAGCGACCGGCCTCCTAAAGAGATACCAACACTGGAAGACAGGCTTCGATCCAGATTCGAATGGGGTTTGATAACAGATATCCAACCGCCAGACCTGGAAACAAGAATTGCAATATTAAGAAAGAAGGCTACCCTCGACCACGTCAACGTACCCGATGAAACTCTGGAATATATAGCACAGCAGATTACATCAAATATACGTGAACTCGAGGGGGCTCTCATCAGGGTGGTAGCTTATGCTTCCCTGTACAAGCAACAAATTACCACCCAGCTGGCCAGGGATATCCTGAAGGACATCCTGCCCACAAAAACACCCAAACAAATTACGGTACAGTTAATCCAGGAAAAAGTAGCCGCTTACTACGGGCTGAAAGCCGAGGATTTCAAATCAAAAAGACGCAGCCGCAACGTGGCTTTTCCACGACAGATCGCCATGTACCTGACACGTGAATTAACAGATTTATCACTTCCGCAGATTGGGGACGCCTTCGGTGGAAGAGACCATACAACGGTTCTCCACGCCTGTGAAAAAATCAGCACGCAGCTGGCTGCAGACCCACTGCTGGAGGAAGCAATAAGGGAAATACGACAAAAAATCAAGGAAGAAACTTAGGAAATAACCGGCCAGAATATCTTTAAAAGTATGCTCAGTTATCCACAAGATGAGAGCGTCAAATTACTGTGACGATTAAAGAGAAAAAACACTTATCCACAAGTACACAAGCCTTACTATGTATTACTACTAAATTAGTTTATATAAAAAGCTTGATCATGAATGTGGGGGAAAAACCCGTGAAATTTACGACGAGCAAACCGGTACTGGCAAGTACAATAGGAACAGTGCAGAAAGTTGTTTCCACGCGTTCGCCGCTGCCAATCCTATCCGGCATTCTTCTGGAATTATACGGAAACAGCTTAACTGTAACGGGTTCCGACATGGAACTTACCATACAGTGTACAGCGAACGTAGAAATGGAAGAAGAAGGATCAATAGTTTTACCCATAAAATACATTGCCGACCTGGTCCGGCACCTGCCAGACGTGCCCATAAAATTCCACACCTTACGGGAAAGCACCAGTACCACAATAACCTATGGAACGTCACAGCTAAATATCCACGGATTTCCACCCGAACAATACCCGCGCCTGCCAGCAATAGAAAACGGCCTCAAATTCTCCTTAAGCCAGACCTTGCTGAAAGATATGCTACGGCAGGTACTTTTCGCTGTCTCCAATGATGAGACGCGGCCGATCTTCACCGGCGTTTTATTACAAATAGACCAAAACGTAATGCGGATGGTGGCTACCGATACCTGCCGCCTGGCAGTGCGAAGCCTGCCGCTGGAAAGAGAACTGGAACAAAAAATCAACATAATCATACCCGGCAAAACACTGAACGAGGTGGCCAGGCTCACCGGTGGCGGCGAGGAAGAAAAAGAAATAACTATCATTTGCGGTGAGAACCACGTTTATTTCCTATCCGAAACAGTAAAAATATCCTCCCGGTTGATCGCCGGCCAGTACCCGCCGTACGAACAGGTCATTCCGAGAGAGTACATCACAAGAGCAAGGCTGGTCACAAGAGAGGTACTTGAAGCAACGGAAAGAGCATCACTACTTGTAAGGGATGGACATCCGGTGATACAATTTTCACTTTACGAAAACACATGTGTGGTATCCGTACAAGCACAGGCCGGATGGATTAGGGAAGAGATAACGTGTGAAATAGAAGGAGAACCGGTTGAAATATGGTTCAACGCCCGTTATATGAGCGATAGCTTGCGTGCCCTCGGGAGCGAAGAATTATGGCTGGAGTTGACAGGACCACTGAGCGCGGCCGTGTTGAGACCGCCGCATGAAGATAACTACCTGTCCCTGCTGCTACCTTCCAAACCACCCAAAGGATAGGAACGCCAAAAAGCCGGAGGGAATCGGGTGTATATTGAACAGATCCGCCTGGAAAACTTTCGTGGCTATACCCGTTTGCACTGGCAGCCTGATCCCTCAATGAACATGCTGACCGGAGGCAACGCCCAGGGCAAAACGAACCTTCTGGAGGCCATTTTTTACGGCTTGACCGGACACTCCTTCCGGACCTACCGCGAACGGGAAATAATTCGCTGGGGAAGCACCTTTTGTCGCGTGGAAATAAAATATCTTTCAGGACAGCACTTAAATACTGCGGTCGTACTACTAACATCCGAAGGTAAAAAGCAAAAAGGGCCAGACGGCGGCCGTAACCGGTTGATGGACACCGTCCCGCTGCCTGTAGTGTTTACTCCGGACCACCTGCTGATGATCAAGGGCAGTCCTGCTATGCGGCGCCGCTGGCTGGACCAGGAACTTGGCCCACTGCTACCGGGCTACCAGTTCTGCTTGCGACGCTACCACCAGGTACTGGCACAGCGGAACGCCTTGTTACAGAAAATCAGGGTTAAAAACGGTAGCCGGCAGGAACTTGATCCGTGGAACCAGCAACTTGCAACCCTGGGAGCCAGAGTTATTAACATGCGTTATCGCTTGCTGGCGGAGCTTTCCCCGGTGATGCGTGAGATTTACAGCCGGATAGGAGGGGGTCACGAAAAAGCGGGTCTCTCCTATCTTTCTTCAATTCCTCTGGAGCGAACATCTGCAGAAGGGGAAATCGTTGATATTTTCATAAGGGAATTAGCCAGGCTTTTTGATGAAGAAATCAATAGAGGTCAAACCTTGATAGGTCCTCACCGGGATGATATTCTCACCACCATTAACGACCGGGACGTGCGCCGATTCGGTTCCCAGGGACAGCAGCGTACTATGGTTCTGGCGTTGAAGCTGGCCCAGCTTGAAGTGGGAAAACGTTTTTTTGGGGACTACCCCGTCGTGCTCCTGGATGACGTTTTCTCGGAACTTGATCAAAACAGGAGAGCGCAACTGGTTGATTATCTTCGTGATAAAACACAGGTCTTTGCAACGACCAGCCAGCCGGCATGTAGGGATATGACCGGCCCTGCCGGCCGTGTTATAATCATCCGGGAACATGCGCTTTACTAAGGGGGGGGTAGATTTTGTTTTTACATCTTGGCGGAGATGTGATCATTCCTAAAAAAGACATAATCGCTATTTTGAACTTCCGTGCCAGGAATTCCGCCATTACCAGAGAGTTCCTGGAACTAGCCAGAGGAGAAAAGTCTATCCATGTTATTGCGGAAAAGGGTAAGGAAAAATCTTTTGTTCTTACCCGGGAACAGGTATTCGTTTCACCTATTTCCTGTTCCACGTTGAAGAAGAGGGCTGCAATGTTAATTTCTGCCGAAGATTAGCTGAATAAGCACAAATACGGTTATAATTATTTAATGTAAAATAAATGATTACAAGAACAATTCCTGGGAATTTGTTTTTGGAAATGGAGGTCCCGGCCTTGCTGGAACAGGAGATAAACAATCGTTACGGTGCAGAGGAAATCCAGGTGCTTGAGGGACTGGAAGCAGTGCGCCGCCGCCCGGGGATGTATATCGGGAGCACCGGTCCCCGGGGGCTGCATCACCTGGTTTATGAAGTGGTGGACAACAGCATAGACGAGGCCATGGCCGGTTTTTGCGACCGGATAGAAGTGATTGTCCATAAAGACAACAGTGTGACGGTTATTGACAACGGCCGCGGAATCCCTGTGGATATTCACCCCAAAACAGGCCTGCCGGCGGTGGAGACAGTTCTCACCATGCTGCACGCCGGGGGTAAATTCGGCGGGACAGTATATAAAGTTTCCGGTGGACTGCACGGAGTAGGGGTGTCGGTGGTTAATGCTCTCTCCGAGTGGCTGGAAGTGGAAATTCGCCGGGATGGGCATGTTTACCACCAGCGCTATGAACGGGGGAAGGCAGTTACCCCTTTAAAAACCATAGGGACTGCTCAAACAACGGGTACCAAGGTTTCCTTTAAACCGGATCCGGAAATTTTTGAAGAGCTTGTCTTTAATCACGAAACCTTAAACCAGCGGCTACGGGAACTGTCTTTTTTAAACCGGGGTATTAAAATTATCTTCCGGGACGAAAGGACAAACCAGGAGATCGTTTATCAGCATGACGGCGGCCTCAGGGATTTTGTGGGCTATTTGAATAAAAACAAGGAAGTCCTGCATGACCGGCCAATTTATATTTCCGGTGAGCGGGATAACGTCCAGGTGGAAGTGGCGCTCCAGTATACGGAAGGCTACGTGGAAAGCCTGTTTTCCTACGTTAACAACATCCACACCGTGGACGGAGGTACCCATGAAGCCGGCTTTAAGAGCGCTCTCACCCGCGTCGTCAACGACTACGGGAAAAAATACAACCTCTTAAAAAACGGCACCACGACCCTCACAGGAGAAGACATCCGGGAGGGACTGACAGCTGTAATCAGTGTCAAGGTGCCCGAACCCCAGTTTGAAGGCCAGACCAAAACCAAACTGGGGAACAGTGAAGTGCGGGGAATTGTGGACACAGTGGTCGCGGACGGATTGGCCACCTTCCTGGAGGAAAATCCAGGTGTTGCCCGCAAGATACTGGAGAAAGCTATTACTGCAGCCCGGGCCCGTG
>NZ_JBNATZ010000116.1:0-7556 GCF_049701015.1 Desulfofundulus sp. | reverse complement strand
CTCGCCTGCAGTGGACTTTCACCACCAAGTTAACGCCCATGCCGGGCGCACAAAACAAAAAGCTGGCGAAACGCATCCCGCCAGCTTTTAATGGAGGCGACACCCGGATTCGAACCGGGGAATAGCGGTTTTGCAGACCGCCGCCTTAGCCACTTGGCTATGTCGCCATAAAAAATGGAGCGGAAGACGGGATTCGAACCCGCGACCCTCGCCTTGGCAAGGCGATGCTCTACCACTGAGCCACTTCCGCATGCCTGATGTTGTTGATTCCAATATTCTATTCTTATCACGGTTTTTATCCAGGTGGTGCCACGGGCCGGAATCGAACCAGCGACACGCGGATTTTCAGTCCGCTGCTCTACCAACTGAGCTACCGTGGCACATAAACTGGCGGAGCTGACGGGAGTCGAACCCGCGATCTCCGGCGTGACAGGCCGGCATGTTAGACCACTACACCACAGCTCCGCTTCTCACTTTCACTCCAGCTCGGGTTCTTCCAACCCCTCACCGCTGACAATCTTAAGTATACAAAAAGTAGGGCCAATTGTCAATTGGTATTTTCAGCTGCGACATAAAATTTTTCGTTCCAGGAAAAGAATTTTTGCCCCAGACAAACCCTCAGTAGAAGGTGGTCAGAATCACTTTCCCACCCCAAAACATAAAATCGCTTCCCGGACGAGTTTGGCCGCCAGCAAGGATGTGCGCTCCGTAGGGTCATAAGCCGGACAAACTTCTACCAGATCCATACCCACCACCCGGCAGTCAGCCAGCAGGTAGAGAGCCTGAAAAATCTCCCGGGGCGTACACCCCCCCGGCTCCGGCGTACCCGTACCCGGAGCATAGGCGGGATCAAGAACATCTATATCCAGGGTGAGATAAATAGACCGTCCTTTGAGCTGAGCGCAGACTTGAGTTAAAGGTTGCAGGATTTCTCCAGGAAAGAAGTGGGTAGTGGCCCGCCCAAAGACGAATTCTTCCCGTGTTCCCGAACGGATGCCAAATTGAAAAACATTACATCCGCCGATCAGCTCTGCCACCCTGCGCATTACGGTAGCGTGAGAAAGTGGTTCACTCAAATATTCATCGCGTAGATCTGCGTGAGCATCCAGATGTATCACTACCAGGTCGGGGTAATAACGCAAGAGGGTTTCCACCACCGGCAGGGTGACCAGGTGCTCCCCTCCGAGCAAAAGGGGAAACTTGCCGTCGGACACAATAGCAGATACCGTAGCACCAATGCGCCCAAGGCTCTCTTGAAGCCGCCCGGGAGGCAGGACAATATCCCCTGCATCATAGTAAGCATAATCGGCCAGGTCCCGCTCCAACACAGGGCTGTACTCCTCAAGCGCCACACTCACCTGACGGATATGGGAGGGGGCAAAACGCGTCCCCGGACGAAAGCTCACTGTCAAATCCAGGGGAGCACCCAGGATAACCAAAGAGGCACCATGATAGTCCTCTGTACTGCCCATAAATGAACCGGCTTTTTCCAGACCTTTTAAAAGCATAAAGCTCTCACCCGAGAGGAGCTTAATCTTGTTCAACCAGCTCCGCCACAAAAGGAGGCAACTCAAAAGCTGCCCGGTGGATACCCGGACTGTAATACCTGGTTTTTAAATCGGGCAACTCCAGCACATTCACCTGGCAGGGATCGTATTTCTTACTGCCCATGGTAAAGCTCCACAAGCCACCGGGGTAAGTGGGAACACATGCCAAATATAACCTGGTGACAGGAAAAATGCTGCGGATATCCTTAAACACACGGGAGATGATTTCACGGTTAAAAAAGGGGGATTCGGTCTGAGCAACAAACAACCCATCTTCAGTTAATGCATCATAAACATCCTGGTAAAAGGCCTTCCCAAAAAGGCCTTCTGCAGGACCCACGGGATCGGTGGAATCTACGATAATCATATCATAAGTATTACGGTTTTCCTTAACATGCTTGATACCGTCATCGACAATAATTCGCACCCGGGGATCATCCAGAGCGCAACTGATCTCCGGGAGGTATTCCCGGGCAGCAGCGATTACCCTTTCATCAATTTCCACCAGGGTGGCCTGCTGCACCGAAGAATGCTTGAGGATTTCTCTGATCGAACCGCCGTCCCCTCCACCTACAACCAGCACCCGGCGGGGGTTTGGATGGGTGTTCAGGCCGACGTGGGCGATCATCTCGTGATAAACAAATTCATCAGTTACGGTAGTCTGGATAACGTCATCCAGAGCCAGCAGACGCCCGAATTGGAACGTATCATAAACGGCCAGGTGCTGAAATGGCGTCTTTTCCTCACACAATACTTTTTTCACCCGGCAACTCAATTTCATATGGTCAGTCTGTAATTCCGTAAACCAGCAGTTCATCTCCATACCCCCAGAAGAATTAATACCACAGCGGTACAGCCGCCAGGGAGCAGCCGATTTTTTCCACCCGGTGTTCGGTGGCCGCAATCTTCATGTCAACCAGTTTCATACCCCGGGATGCAAAAGCTTCCCGCAACATAGCCTCAATGCGTGCCTCGGCTTCCCTCTGCGAGCACTTACCTGCAAATTCCATGATCACGCCGAAGGTATCCTCTGAAAAGCCAATGCCTACAGCAGCAGCAATCAATTCTCCCGGAATGTCGCTGATTATATAACCGTAAGCAGTGGGTACCAGTGACCCGGGAGGAATTGACAATCCGGGATCGTACTCTGCACCGGGAGGCAAAATGCTGCTCACCCGGATCAGATTAATATTTCCTATGCGGCCGGCCAGAAGAGCGTTGTCAAATGCTGTTAATTTGTTGTGACCTTCAGCACTGGCGGCGGTGAGAAAAAACTTTTTTGGGGTGGGTAACACGGCAAATTCCCCCTTTCCATGTTCTTAACCAAAAACAACAAGTTATATTATAGCAGAAGACATGAAAAAATAAACTATTTTATTAACAAGGAGGCAAACCATAATTTTCCTGGTATGAAAAAATCCTCCCGATTACATGCTAACCATTGAATGCCGAAACTTGTAATCGAGGAGGTCGTAACATGGCAAAAACAGTGCTTGGTACTTTTAGCTCCAAGGAATCGGCAGAAAGGGCTGTCGCGGAACTCCGTTCCAGAGGTTTTGACCGCGAAATCTCCGTAGTGGCTAAAGAGGACGTAGCCCGCCAGGAACGCCGCGCCGAAGAAGGTCCAAGGATGGGAGGGGACCCGATTGCTGATGGAGCCACTACAGGAGGAGTCCTGGGCGGCCTGGCCGGCCTGGTGGCCGGTGCCGGAGCCCTGGCCATCCCGGGCATCGGACCGATAGTAGCGGCTGGTCCGATTGCAGGACTACTCTCCGGCGCCGCTACTGGAGGTATTGCCGGGGGACTGATCGACTGGGGCATCCCGGCAGAACGGGGACGCTACTACGAAGAAAAGGTTAAGCAGGGCAACATTCTCGTTTCCGTGCGGTGCGACGATAATAAAGCCAACGATGCGGCCACGGTGTTACGGCAGTATGGCGGCCAGGACGTGGAAACCCACTAAAACCGAAAGGCAGGGGAATCAACCCCCTGCCTTTTTTTTCATCCGTTCGTAGAGTGCTTTAAAAACCAGAGCATCTTCCACCTGACGATCCCAGGACTCACAGATAATGGTGGGGGTAAGATTCCTTTCCACAATAAGCTCTGCCAGGAGGCTGAAGTCGGGACCATAACCTGTATCCAGCGTGGTGCGGTGCCTCTTCTCCCCAGCTCTGTTGAATTCGATGGGACTGAAATGAATGTGCAGTTTCTGAACCGCTTCCCTACCCAGCCTGCTCTCAATCACGTCTAAAACGGCTGCAAAATCTTCTGCCGTTTTTAAGGCCCCCTGACCGGCTGCATGTATATGAGCGAAATCCACGGCCGGTACCACCCTGGAATCCAGGCTGCAAAATTCCAGAACTTCTTCCAGGTTACCAAGTTGTGCCGGTTTACCTGCCGTTTCCGGTGCCAGGCAGATACCAGCCAGTCCCATTTCTTCCGCTGCCGCCAGAACCTCCAGCAGTAATTCCCTGGCCCGGGCCATAGTGCCAGCCCGGTCCCTTCCACCTCCCGTGCCAGGGTGGAAAACTACCGGTGAAGCACCCATCCACCACGCAGCCTGCATGGATTTCAGCAAATGCATCCTGGTTTTTTCCCTTAAAACGGGGTCAGCAGTCCCCAAGGTGATATAATAGGGTGCGTGGATACTTAAAAAAATCCCGTTAGCCCGGGCCAGTTCACCAAGTTTCCGGGCTGTGGTTTCTTTAATATGTACTCCACGCACACACTGATATTCGTAGGCATTAAGACCTTGCGCCCTTAACCATGCAGGCATGTCCAGGGAGCTTTTATAACCCTGAGCATGAAAGGACGGAGGATTTCCTGCAGGCCCGAAGCGTACGTCCATCACGACATCCCTTCCCCTTCTCCATAGAGAAACACAACAGTCAAGACTTCGACAACCACTTTCCTCTTCCTCCCCCATCAGAAAGAAAAAGCACGAAGTTTAACGAACACTTATTAGAGGTAATTCCCAGTTCAAGCAGAATTAAACATTGCTTACCTTACCTGATTTTTGAATTATTGGGAGGGGGAGTTATGTTTAAACGACTGATTTTTTTCCTTACCTTCTTTTGTTGCCTGTGGTTTTTTTACATAAAAGGGCTGGTAACAGTCGTTCCAACATCCTGGCTGAAGGAAAAAGAGGACTTCCTGGTCTACCTCCAGGGGACAGAAGCCCGCACAATGGACCCGGCCAGAGCAGACGACCCGGCTTCCGCACGTGTACTGGCCAATATTTACGAAGGACTGGTGAGACTGAGAACGGGTACGGAAATAGAACCCTGTCTGGCCACCCGCTGGGAAGTATCCAGAGACGGCCGGCAGTGGACTTTCTATCTCCGGCCCAATGTAACCTTTCAGGACGGTACCCCATTCGACGCTCAGGCAGTCAAGTTTAATGTTGACAGAGTGTTGAGTCAGCAAAGCCGCTTTACCTATGCCACTTTTACTTTCGGGATGGTCCGGTCCGTAGATGTCATAGACTCTTTAACTGTACGCTTCAATTTAAAATACCCTTATGCTCCTTTTCTCTATAACCTGGCCATGCCCGTAGCGGCCCCTATGGTAAGTCCCCGGGCACTAAAACAATACAAAGAGGATTTCTGGAAACACCCTGCCGGTACGGGCCCATTTATCTTTCAAGACTGGAACCGGAAAAATGAAATAATTCTTCTGGCCAACTCCCATTATTGGGGAGTAAAGCCATCCATACCAGGAGTAATTTTCCGATATGTTCCCGATCCAAAAGAAAGATTCAATCTTCTTTTATCTGGAAGAGCCCATATAAGTGAAGGTATTCTTCCACAAGAAGTGGAATTCTTGAAGAATAAGGGCTTCCAGGTGTTCAACTCACCCGGTCTTGACATCAGTTACCTGGGCTTTTATACCAATAAAGGTCCTTTTCGCGACACGATACTGCGCAGGATAGCCCGGCAGGCCTGTAACCCCGGTGCACTCGTGGAATCATTATTTCCCGGGCGGGTAATTGCAGCTAGAGGCCCGCTGCCCCCTGGAACCCTGGGTTACGAACAAACTCCCGAACCACCACCGGTGAACCCCGGGAGAGCCCGCCGGGAACTGACCGCTTCCGGCTACACCCCGGGAATACCGATTACCCTCCTGGCTTATGAGAGCTCCCGGCCCTATAATCCTGCAGGAGGGGAAAAGCTGGCCCGGGGCCTGGCAAAACAATTGAAAGAGGCAGGCTTTAGCTGTTCAATAAAGGTTTACCCCTGGAATGAATTTAAAAAAGCGCTCTTCCGCCAGGAAGGAGACGCCTTTATATATGGGTGGACAAGTGATAACGGTGATCCGGACAATTTCCTTTATACTCTTTTTTCATCGCAACAAATTGCCTGTGGTCTCAATACCACCCACTACCGCAACCCACAGGTAGACACCTTGCTCTTAACCGCTCAACAAACACCGGACAGCAATCTACGGGCACGTATTTATGGAGAAGTCCTCCAGCACATCCAGGATGATGTACCTGCCATATTTCTTCACCATAGTCTATACACCCTGGTTACTGCTGACAATGTTCAGGGATTAATTATCCGTCCCCAGGGGATACCTTATTTGGGTAATGTAGAAATAAGCAGATAGATAATTAACGAACCTCATTGTATCCTGAATATACCAGTTATAAAGCTGAAATTTTACAAGCATACTAGGTGGTAAAAGCACAATCATTGTGAGGAGGATTGTCAAATGCACCAGATTGTTCAGATGCAGCAGCAAATCCAAAGATTGAGGGAGGAAGCAGGCTCCATAAGCCAGCTCTGCAGTCAACTTCAGCAACAGCATTTACAGCGCCTTACCTTCCTGGCCGGCCAAATGCAGCAGGACCTGAGCAACCTGAGCAGTACAGCTCAGCAAATCAGTTCCATGATTCAAACACAGGGTCAATTTGCACAGCCAGCAGGCGGATACGCTGCTCAATACGGCGTGGGACAAACAGGTTTTGGTGGATATGCTCAGGGCTATCAGACCTTCGCCGGCCAGTACGGTCAGGCTGGAGAGCAGTTCGGTACTGCCCGCTTTGGAACCACCGGTGTGGGAGGTTACAACATTACCCAACAATACGCTGCTCCGGGAACTACCGGACAAGCCGCTGGATACCAAACCGGACAACAGTTTGGAACCGCAGGACAATACGTCGGGTTCCAGGGTAGCATTAACGAACAGGGCAAGTACTCACCAAACTACACCGGAGTCATACCAAACGCATAATTGACTTTTCGGACGCCAAGGGGGCCCTTTTTGGAGGGCCCCCTTGCGTTTAGACTACAAAAATAGGATCTTTTAGACACCAACTACCTCTTAACAAATTTACCTTAAAATGTATAATGGGTATAAGAATTGATTTGGGGGGGAATTCTTAGTGAAAATACTGCGGGACGGCGCTTCTTACAGTCACCGGGAAGTGGTGGACTTATTGATGGAGTTTTCTGCCTTTAAAGACCGGGTCGAGAAAAAATTTAAAGAACTGGCCAGAGAGCTGGAAGGGAAAAACAATGAACATGAACTATGGGTGAACCTCTACTTGATTTCAACGGATTATGCGGAGGAACAATACAATAAAAAGCAAAGGCAGGAAACCATCCAAAAGGTTTCATGAAAAAATATCCCCTACCCCACCGGGTAGGGATTTGTTTCAAATATTACGGTTCAGGAAATAATAAACCCGGAGGTGCGGATATGGTTGATGTAGATAGAAGAAACCCTTCAAACTGGTGGGCCATACCTTTGGGTTTACTCATGGGAGCCGGGTGGCTTTCTTTTGCTGCTTATTCCATCTACAGCCGTATCCAGCCCAAAAAGTAAATTGACCACAGGTATTGGGCGCCAATTTATCAACTCGAAATCCAAACCCCTTGTAACCGTAGCTTTTTCATGGTATAATGCAAATTGCCGTGGGGGCATAGCTCAGCTGGGAGAGCGCTAGAATCGCACTCTAGAGGTCGTGGGTTCGAGTCCCATTGCCTCCACCAGGAAAGTCAAGGC
>NZ_JBNATZ010000115.1:0-7587 GCF_049701015.1 Desulfofundulus sp. | reverse complement strand
ATCGAGTCCGGCTACCTGGAGATGTCCAACGTGGACCTGACAGACGAGTTCACCAACATGATCACCACCCAGCGCGGCTACCAGGCCAGCGCCCGGGTCATCACCGTTTCCGACACCATGCTTGAGGAGCTGATCAACCTGAAGCGGTAGTAAAACCGGTATGCCTCAGGTGACACAACGTACCAGTTTGCAGGGGCAGCGGTCGTCCCGTGTGCACAGGTGCCGGGATCTCCTGGGTACGACCGCCCCCAGGTGAATATAGAAGAGCTGGTAATCAGTATCAAGCAACCGGCGGTACCCGGTTGATGACCGGCGACAAGCACACGGTTGCCGGATGCCGCCGCTAAAAATTCCGGCTGCCGGCACTCATACTTAAGAACCGGCGGCCATAAAAAGGGTGTTCTTAAAATGCCTGTCAACCCCAAAAAGCAAACCGGCGGGGAAAGTGAAAAGAAACGGGGTGGGCGCGGCCGCACCATCCTCATGGTCCTCCTGGCCATTATTATCGGCGGCGGGGCCACTTTCGGCGTTTTGTGGTTCTTCGGCCCGCTGTCCAGGCCGGTGCAGGCCACGCCCAAGGAGCGTCCCATGGAAACCCTGGACCTCGGGGACAGAGTAATCAACCTCGCCGACGAAGGTCCCAGCCACTACCTGCGGGTGCAGGTTGTACTGGAGTATCCCCGGGACAATAAAAAACTGGTCGAGGAAATTAAAGCCAAACAGCCCCTGCTTACCGAGGCGGTGCTGACCATTCTCCGCAGCAAAACGTCGGGTGAAGTGCTCCCGGTGAAAAACCAGGAAACCATTAAAAAACAAATTCTCGACTACATCAACGGCCAGCTCCTGCACGGTAAGGTGGAACGGCTGTATTTTACCGATTTCCTTGTGCAATGAGCTCCGAGTGCCTAACTCAAAACGACTTGTTAACTATTATGAAAGCAGGCGGTACCCGTGATTACCGAAGATGAAATCAAAGATATGATTGAGCGCATGGAAGGGCGGCCACCAAGGGTCAAAAAAGTAAGCTTCCCCCCTCTAACCGCCCCGGCGGGGGCTGACCGCCTGAAGATACCCATTGATTACCTGACCGACGTAAGTGTAACCATAACGGTGGAACTGGGAAACACGACCATGAAGGTGCGGGACATACTGCGTCTTTCCGAAGGCTCGGTGGTTGAACTGGACCGCCCGGCCGGCGAGACGGTGGAAGTGCTGATCAACGACCAGCCTTTTGCCCGGGGGGAAGTGGTGGTCCTGGGCGGCAACTTTGGTATCCGCATCGAAAGCATCCGTGAAGTAAGAAAAACACGTCCGGGTGGGGAAAAACAATGAGCAACGGCGACCTGTTCTGGGCGGTGTTGCAGCTGGCCGTGAGCCTGCCCCTGGTGGCCGGCCTGGCCTATCTGGCCGTACGCTACGGGCTGGGCCGCCGCCTGACCGTCAACCGGGGCAGGCACATGCGGGTGATCGAGCAGATACCACTGGGGCCGAAGGCCGCCTTGACTCTCGTGCAGGTGGGCCGGCGCTACTACCTGCTGGCCCAGCAGGACAGCAGTGTAACCCTGCTGCAGGAATTCGACCAGCTTCCGGAAGTACTGCCGTTTCCCGGGATGCCCACCGGGGACGGGCTCCGGGCGCCCTCATTCCGCCAGGACCTGTCTCTGGCCATTAACCGGCTTAAGGAACGGTTCACCGGTGAAAAACCTGCCGTGCCGGATAACGTGAATAAGTGTTTCTTTAACTTCCTTAACTTCTTTAACCGGCCTAAAAGCAATCTGGATGGACAAAAAGATGAAGATACTGCAGAAAAGAAATAACCGCAAAATCTCAAGCAAGCCCCTGTGGCCTTACAGCCTGCCGGCTCTGGTGTTACTGCTCGTCCTTGTATTGTACCCTACAGCAGGCCGGGCCCAGCCCCTGCCGGGCATCGACCTGCGGGTTACCCCCACGGAGAACCCGGCCCAGGTGGTGGACAGCGTCAAGCTGCTGGTCCTGCTCACAGTGCTTGCCCTGGCCCCGGGGCTCCTGATCATGGTTACCAGCTTCACCCGCATTGTGGTGGTCCTGTCCATCCTGCGGGGAGCCCTGGGCATCCAGCAAACGCCGCCCAACCAAGTGATTATCGGGCTGGCGCTATTTCTAACCTTCTTTGTCATGACACCGACCTTTCAGCAAATCAACCGGGACGCCCTGCAGCCCTATTTAAACAACCAGTTGACCCAGGAGCAGGCCTTTGAGGCCGCGGCCAAACCGCTGAAAGCATTTATGCTCAAGCAGACCCGGGAGAAGGACCTGGCTCTCTTTGTCAGCCTGGCCAAAATGCCCCGGCCGCGGAATGCCGACGACCTGCCCATCACGGTGGTCATCCCGGCTTTCGTGATCAGCGAACTAAAAACCGCCTTTCAAATGGGCTTTCTCCTGTATGTGCCCTTTCTGGTCATCGATATGGTGGTGGCCAGTGCCCTGATGTCCATGGGTATGTTCATGCTGCCACCGGTGATGATATCACTGCCCTTTAAACTGCTGCTTTTTGTGATGGTGGACGGCTGGTACCTGGTGGTCCGGTCCCTGGTGGAAAGCTTTCATTAGCAAAACGGCGGTCAACCGCCGGCCCAAAAGGGGGAAACACTGTGACCGATACCTTTGTAACCCAGATTGCCCGGGAAGCGTTGATGACGACCCTGATCCTTTCCCTGCCCACCCTGGCGGTTTCACTCCTGGTGGGGCTGGTGATCAGCATTCTCCAGGCCACCACCCAGGTACAGGAGCAGTCCCTGACCTTTGTGCCCAAGATCATAGCCGTCTTCCTGACGCTGGCCATCACCGCTCCGTGGATGATCCGGCTCATGACCACCTTTACCATGCAGCTGTTTAACCGGCTGCCCACTCTTACGGGGTAAGGCCCCATCCGGAAACGGTACGGCTGCAGGGGGGAAGAACCAGATTGCTCAACTATGAAGCAGTAGCAACTTTCATCTTAATCTTCATCCGGACCAGCGCTTTTTTAACGGCGGGACCCCTGTTTTTCTTCCCCGGCGTACCCCGGCCCTTCAAGGCCTTCATGGCTTTCGTGCTGGCCGTGGTGCTTTTCCCCGTGGTGCCGGGAGTAAAGGCGGATTTTCCGGGGGGGCTTCTGGGATTTGCTCTTGCGGCCGCCGGTGAAGCAGGCGTCGGTCTCGTCCTGGGTTTCACTGCCAGTCTGGTCTTCCAGAGCCTGGCCATGGCCGGACAGATCATGGACATCCAGATGGGCTTTTTTATGGCCAACCTTTTCGACCCGGCCATGGGCCACCAGGCTACGATAACTTCCCGTTTCCTGTACCTTCTGGGGATGGTGCTCTTTCTCATCCTGGACGGTCATCATGTACTCATTGCCGGCCTGGCCAGAAGTTACGAACTGGTACCCCTGACCGGTGCGGCCCTGAACGGAACCACCACACTGGCCGTGATCAAGATTTTTGCGCGCATGGTGGCGCTGGCCGTCCAGATTGCTGCCCCCGTGGTGGCGGTGGTGCTGATCATCGATATCTGCCTGGGGCTTTTGGGCCGCACCGCGCCGGAAATGAACATCTTCATGCTGGGGTTTCCGCTGAAGATCGCCATGGCCATCCTCACTCTAAGCGTGATGGTCCCGCTCTTCGGCGTGGTCTTCCGGGCCATGGTGCACATGATGGAACAGGACCTTTACACCGTAATCCGCGGATTAAGTTAATAAAAAGGTGCCAGGCACCACTTATTAACTTATTGGGGAGAGGGGATGGAGATTGGCCCACGGCGGCGGCGCCCAGCAGAAAACTGAAGCTCCAACCCCGAGGCGACTACAGGAAGCCAGGCGCAGGGGCCAGGTTCCGAAAAGCAGGGACTTCGCCGCGGCGGTAGTGCTCATGGCGGCTGTCATGCTGGCCTACCTCTTGAGAGGTCCGGCCATGGAAAACTGGCAGAAGGAGCTTACCTGGTATTTCAGCAACTGCCTGGCCTTTGATCTGGCACCCGAACACCTCCCCCGGCTAATTTACGATGTCACCCGGGGGGCGGTATGGATGTGCACACCGTTTTTTCTGGTGCTCACCGGTACAGCCCTGGCGGTACACCTGGTGCAGACAGGCTTTATTTTCTCTCCAGAGGTGATCAAACCAAACCTGGAGCGTCTGAACCCTGTAAGCGGCCTTTCCCGCATGTTCAGCCTGCGTACCCTGGTCGAGCTGGGTAAAAGCATGGTCAAAGTCACGGTTGTGGCCGGGGTCAGTTACCTGGTGGTCAAAGCACATATACCCGAACTGCTGCTGGTTTTTTACAGCACTCCCCGGGCAGCCTTCGCTACGGTAAGCGGCGTCCTTCTGGCGGCTACTGCAGCCGCAGGCAGTACCTTCCTGCTCCTGGCGGTAATTGACCTGTTCTACCAGCGGTGGGAATATATGCGCAGCATGCGCATGACCAAACAGGAGGTAAAGGATGAACTCAAACAAACCGAAGGAGATCCCACCATCAAAAGCTGGCAGAGACGCCGCCAGCGTCAGATACTGCTTAACCGCATCCGGCAGGAGGTACCCCGGGCTACGGTGGTAATCACCAACCCCACCCACCTGGCGGTAGCCCTGCGCTACGACGAAAAGGAAATGTCCGCTCCCCGGGTGGTGGCCAAAGGAGCCGGGGACCTGGCGCGCCGCATCCGGGAACTGGCCGCTGAACATAAAGTACCGGTCATCCATAATCCCGAAGTGGCCCGGGCCCTTTACCACCAGGTGGAAATCGGGCAGGAAATCCCGGTAGAACTCTACCAGGTCGTGGCGCAGATCCTGGCCCTGGTCTACCGCTTGAAAAAACGGCCGGTGTAAGTTAAGGAGGACGCAAATGTTTAGCCAAACCGCGGTGCTGTCGGCGCGAAGCACTGGAGTGAGCGAGGACAGCGCCGCACCCAACCGGGTTCACTGAACATTTACAGGAGGGACAAACCGTGCCCGCACCCGGCACAACCTTGAGAACACAGCTGAAGCGAAATACCGACCTGCTCATCGCCGGCCTGATCGTGGGCATCGTGCTGATGATCATCATACCCATGCCACCCAGGGTTCTGGACGTATTGCTTTCCATCAGTATCACCCTGGGGCTGGTGATCCTGCTGATTACCATGTTCACCACCGAACCCCTGCAGTTTTCCATTTTTCCGGCCCTCCTGCTGGTAACCACCCTGTACCGGCTGGCCCTGAACATCTCCTCCACACGGCTGATCCTTGGACAGGGCTACGCGGGCAACGTCATTGACGCCTTCGGGCACTTCGTAGCCGGAGGCAACTATGTGGTGGGCTTCATTGTTTTCATCATAATCACCGTGATCCAGTTTGTGGTAATCACCAGCGGCGCCGGGCGGGTGGCCGAGGTGGCCGCCAGGTTCACGCTGGATGCCATGCCCGGCAAGCAGATGAGCATCGACGCCGACTTCAACTCGGGGCTGATCACCGAGGCCGAGGCCCGGGAAAGGCGCAGGAGGTTGCAGCGGGAGGCTGATTTTTACGGCGCCATGGACGGCGCCAGCAAATTTGTGCGTGGGGACGCCATCGCGGGCATCATCATCACCCTGATCAACATCCTGGGGGGCATCGCCATCGGCACGCTACAGATGGGCATGCCCGTATCCGAAGCCCTGCGCACCTTCACCGTGTTGACCATCGGGGACGGGCTGGTGACCCAGGTCCCCTCGGTGCTTATTTCCACCGCTGCCGGCATCCTGGTAACCAGGGCCACTTCTGATGCCAGCTTCGGCACGGACATCTCCCGGCAGTTTACCGGTTTTCCCCGCATCCTCTACCTGGTGGCGGGGATCCTCTTCGTGCTGGGATGCATACCGGCCATGCCCAACGTGCTTTTCCTCATGTTGTCGGGGCTCAGTTTCCTCGCCGGGAGAAACCTGGTGCAGGAAAAGCAAAAGGAGGAGGCCCGCCGTCAGGAGGCCAGGGCCAGGCAGCAGATGCAGGAAACCCGCCGGGAACCGGAAAATGTAACCACATACTTCCAGGTGGACCCCCTGCAAATTGAAATCGGCTACAACCTTATACCCCTGACCGACGAGTCTCAGGGCGGGGACCTGCTGCACCGGCTGGCAGCGGTACGCCGGCAGTGTGCCATAGAAATGGGCATTTACGTGCGCCCCATCCGCATCCGGGACAACCTGCAGCTGGCACCAAACGCCTACGTCTTTAAAATCCGGGGGGAACAGACCGCCAGCGGGGAATTGATGCCCGGATACTACCTGGCGATGGACCCCACGGGCCAGGCTACGGACATACCGGGCATCCCCACCACCGAACCCACCTTCGGCCTGCCGGCCTGGTGGGTGCCGGCCGGTGAAAAGGAAAAGCTGGAGATGGCCGGGCTTACGGTAGTGGATCCTTCCACCGTTATGGTCACCCACCTGACGGAATTCATCAAGGTCCATGCCCACGAACTGCTGGGCCGCCAGGAAGTGAAGGAACTTCTGGAAGCCATCAAGGAAAAAGACCCCGCGGTGGTGGAAGAACTGGTCCCGGACCTTCTAACTCTGGGGGAAGTGCAGAAAGTGCTGCAAAATCTCCTGCGGGAAAGGGTACCCGTCAGAGACCTGGTGACCATTTGCGAAGCCCTGGCAGACGGCGCCCGCTTAAACCGGGATCACGATTTTCTTACCGAACACGTGCGCAGCCGTCTTGCCCGCACCATTAGCCGGCTCTACCTGACACCCGAAAACAAGCTGGCCGTGCTCACCCTGCATCCCCGGCTGGAGCAGACCATCACCGATTCCATCCAGCAGACCCAGATCGGGACCTACCCGGTGCTGGAACCCGGGCTGGCCAGAAAGGTCCTGGAAAAGTTGCAGGAGCAGGCCGAAAAAATGAGCCTGCGGGGCCTGACCCCCGTGGTGCTCTGCTCACCCAGGATAAGGTTACCCTTCCGGCGGTTGATTGAACGCAGCCTGCCGTCAGTAGCCGTGTTATCCCTCAACGAGATCGCACCCGGTATCGAAGTGGAAGTGGTTGGGACGGTGACTGTAGAGTGAAAATCAAAAAATATATCGTCAGGGAAATGCAGGAAGCCATGCGCCTGATCAAGGAGGACATGGGACCCGACGCGGTGATCATCGGCAGCTACCGCCTGCCCAGGAGGAGCATTTTTGATTTTTTCCGCCCGCCGCAGCTGGAAGTAACCGCGGCCCTGGACGAACTGCCTGCGGCTCCCACCACGGCGGAGCTACCTCCGGGGAGAACGCCTGGAGCTGAGCCTGTTTCCCCGCGAGAACTGGTAATTTCCGGAACGTTTGCTCCCCAGACTCCGCCCCCCGGGGTGCGGCGGACCCGGAGGGAAGGACTGATGCTCCCGGGAGGAAGCACTTTCAACAAAGATGTCCCTGAACAAATAATACCTCCCGTAGAAAAATCAGCCCGGGAACCGGAACAGGAAAAGGAGGAAAACAATCCCTCTTCCTTTAATATAATCCTGAGGCAACAGGAGGAAATCATGATGGACGGGGACGTTATTGAAAAATGGCGCCGGCGCCTGCTGGATATGGAAGTCCTGGAAGGAGTGGTGGAAGACCTTTTGAGCGGCCTCGCGGCC
>NZ_JBNATZ010000114.1:0-7732 GCF_049701015.1 Desulfofundulus sp. | reverse complement strand
TCTCAGTCCAGATAAAGCCTTTTTTAGGTGACATTTTCACTGTCCGTTGACAGAACCAGTTTGGCCATGTGTGGTCCAGCCAGTAAGATCTTGTCATGGCTATAAACTGCTATATCCTGTTTATGCCAATAAAAATCAGGGTAACCCCCAAAAGGATTATCATCATGCTGGAAGGAGAAACTTTACCCGCCAGACCAACCAACCCCAGACTGGTCGTAGTAAGCAGTACCGTCGGCCCCACCAGGGCCAAAAAACTATTTATTTTAAAAGCTGTTTCCACGCGGTTGAAGTATAACATTAACATGGCCGCACTGAATTCAATGGATGAAGAAAGGAGTCGCAGAAGAGCCATACCTAAAACGATACGATCCAGGAACAAAAACATAAGACCCCTCCTGCCGGTTTTTACTAAAATTTCATATGCCCCGGGGTATGGATAAATGCATAGCCGGGCTCAAAAACAGGGAAAACTTTTGGCGAAAGGATGGGTTAGCCATGAAGCCGCGAGAAAGCACCCTGGTACTGGCTGCCTTAAGTGGGGTGCCCTTTATTATGGTTCTGGGCAATTCCATGCTCATCCCGGTACTACCTGCCATCAAGGAGGCACTGCACCTCACTCAATTCAAGGTCAGCCTGCTGATTACCCTCTTCTCTATCCCTGCTGGACTTGTTATTCCCGTAGCCGGCTTCCTGTCGGACCGCCTTGGCCGCAAAAAAGTAATCACGCCAGCACTTATTCTTTACGGCCTGGGCGGTATAGTAGCCGGCCTGGCAGCTATGCTCCTGAAAAGCGGAGCTTATCCGGCTATACTCGGAGGGCGCATTTTGCAAGGCATCGGCGCAGCCGGAACTGCACCCATTGCCATGGCGCTGACCGGTGATCTTTTCACCGGCAGACAACGGAGCACTGCTCTGGGTATCATTGAAGCCGCCAACGGCCTGGGTAAGGTGGCAAGCCCCATTTTAGGGGCTTTATTGGGACTCATCGCCTGGTATGCCACATTTCTTTTTTTCCCCCTGGCAGTTATTCCAGTTGTAGTGGGTCTCTGGTTCCTGGTTGAGGAGCCGGAGAGCAACCGGCAGGCACAAAATGTCAATGAGTACCTCAAAGCCATTGTTCGAATCTTTGAAAAAAAATCCGCCATGTTGCTTACATCTTTTCTGGGTGGAGCCGTTGCCCTATTAATCCTTTTTGGAGTGTTATTTTTTCTTTCCGAACACCTGGAAACGGTTTTCAGGTTGAACGGAGTGCGCAAAGGAGGGGCTTTGGCCATACCAGTTTTATTTATGAGTATAACTTCGTACCTCACCGGCCGAATCATCAAAAAGCGTTTAGCATTAATAAAATGGCTGGTAGTGGGAGGTCTCGCCTTAATTGGTGCAGCTTTAACGATGATGGCTATTTATCGTACCACCCACCTCTTCTTTATAGCTATTTCCCTGGCCGGAATTGGTACAGGCCTGACCCTTCCCTGCCTGAATACTATTATCACCAGCTCTACAGCCACGGAAAAGCGGGGTCTGGTCACCTCCCTGTATGGCGGCGTACGGTTTGTTGGTGTAGCCCTGGGCCCTCCTCTTTTTGGCCTGCTAATGGGCTACGGCTTACCCCTCATGTTCTGGAGCACCGCAGCCCTGGCAGGGGTTACTGCCTTACTGGCCGCCTTTTTAATCCGCGTGCAAGACATGAAGGCGCCTGCGACAGAAGAAAAAAATATTCCCTCCCCATCCAGTCCACAGCCATCCTACGGACTGGCTGCACGCAAGCCCTGGAATCCCCCGGATGAACGGGAATCCTGAAAAGGTGGATAACACTGACAATTTTACCAGGGTAACCTTTCCCTCCCCACGGTAATATTTCTATGGATGGCTAACTTTTGCGGGAAACCTGTAAAGGAGGTGTTCGACAGAGCACCTGAAAAGACAGGTGCATTGCTATCCGCGAAAGGAGATTGAGAGCATGAGTGAACAGGAGGGTACCCGGTCATGGCAGGCATTCCTCAGCTTTCCTCTGGGCAAGAGGCTGGGAAAACCCCGGCAGCAGGGCCTGACGATGATCATCGACAAAGGTATGGGGCTTGTGGAAACAAAGGATATCTTACATGTATGCAGTGAGTATATTGATTTTTTTAAATTAGGGTTCGGTACTCCCGCTTTATATGCTCCGGAGGTGTTAGAGGAAAAAGTCCATCTCGTCAAGTCCTTCGGCATAGATATTTACCCCGGAGGAACATTCTTTGAAGTAGCCATCATGCAGGAAAAAATTGAGGAGTACCTGTATCTGGCTAAGGCTATTGGTTTCACAGCCATTGAAGTATCCGACGGCACAATAACGCTACCCCCTGAAATCAGGGAGAAAGCGATTACGCGCGCCGCAGAGCTGGGATTCAAGGTATTAACGGAAGTCGGCAAAAAGAATGGAGAGCATCATTCAGTCCAGCATCTAGTGGAACAGATCCGTCTGGATTTACAGCACGGAGCTTACCGGGTCATTCTGGAAGGCCGGGAGTCGGGCATCAACGTGGGGCTTTATGATGGTCAGGGCCAGTTCATCCATGAGGAACTGGAGGAACTGCTCTACGGCATTGGCGATCCCCGCGTCCTGATCTGGGAAGCACCACGCAAGAATCAGCAGGAAGAACTTATCCTGCGCTTTGGACCTAACGTCAACCTGGGGAATATCCCTCCTCATGAGGTCCTGGCTGTGGAAGCCTTGCGTGTGGGTTTGAGGGCTGATACCTTAAAAGCTATTTTAGAAGATTAATTATTTAATCTATTTTGAATTTTAAGGTACCTGGCAGAATTGAAATGATACTTGCCAGGTTTTTTGTTTTTACCTTCCCGGCTCATTTGCTGAAGACCTCTTTTTGCAGTTTCCCAAATCTTTTCACGGTTTTAGAAAAACCCGTCATAAATCTTTAACAAACCGTTAATCGACCTGCAATAAGTACCTTATAAAGTAAGTATGAAGACCTCACTCTAAGGGGGTGATACAGAAAGTCAGGTTAGAGTCAGGTTAGAGTCACGTTGATTCCGGAAGTAAAAGAGTATCTGTACTTTCACCTGGGGGAAGAGTACGAGATTTCGGAGGAGGGAGTTTTGCGTTGAAAAAGAGAATCGCTTTAATAGTCGTCCTTGCTTTTGCTGCGGTCGTTATTCTCTCCGGAGTCGCTCTGGCGCAAACTACCACAGGAAGCCAGCCCGGAATGCCTGCCTTGTTCCAAAATTTCCTGGGGAAACTGGCAACCAACCTGGGGATAGACCAGAGCAAACTGGAAAACGCCATCAAGCAAACCCAACTGCAAATGGTTGATGAAGCTGTCCAGCAGGGCAAGATGACTTCCAGCCAGGCACAAAAAATCAAGGATAGGATAAACAAGGGTGACTTCTTCCCAATGGGACCGTTCCATGGCCCTAAAGGCTTTAGAGACGGTAGGAGAACCGGGGAATTCGCGGGTAAAAGGTTAGATGAAGTGGCCAAGGTCCTCGGTATGAGTGCCAGCGAACTCAAAACCGAACTGCAACAGGGCAAGAAAATTTCCGACATCGCTAAAGAAAAAGGGCTTACCATGGATCAACTGTACAAGAAGCTCCTTGACGCAAGAATCCAGGCCATCCAGCAGGAAGTGAAAGACGGTAAGATTTCTCAGGACAAAGCCGACAAACTGGTCCAGCAGTTGAGAGGTTTCTGCCACTTTGGTCCACCTGCTCCTGACGGACAGAAACAGTAGACCATCGTCCCGGTACAACATTGGCCTGTCCCTCAAAAAGGGACAGGCCAAGCTGTTCAGAGTACAGGGTCCCCCGGCCCCGGTATCACCCACCGGGCTGACTTCTTCGCATTGCTAAAGGGAGATGCTCCCTGTAACACTGGTAATATTGCCTGAGGCTCGTACATATCTTAAAGCAAAGAACCTGAAGAAGGGGAATACCATGCCTGGAGTCACCCTGCTGGTAATGTTATTGCTGATCGGCATCATTGCTCGCTCCAACCTTATTGCCATGGCTGCCTGTGTTTTGCTCATTATCAAGCTCGCGAATCTGAACTTTATCTTCCCCCTCCTGGAAAAACGCGGTCTCGAGCTGGGCCTGCTGTTCCTTTTACTGTCCATCCTGGTACCCGTTGCTACGGGGAGGATCAACGAGCGGGAAATGCTCTATAACCTTACTTCCCTGCCAGGTTTGCTGGCTCTATTTGGAGGTGCGCTGGCCACCCACCTCAATGGAGAAGGGTTGAAGCTTCTGCAATTGCAACCGGAAATTATCTTCGGCCTTATGCTCGGTTCAATCTTTGGCATTGTTTTTTTAGGCGGGGTACCTGTAGGTCCCCTCATGGCAGCCGGTATCACCGCTCTTTTTATGGAGTTAGCTACCTGGTTTAGACATTAGCCCCCGACGCAAACGGACAAGGATATCTTCCAGAATCCCTGGCAGTGGAGCGCTGAATTCGAGGTATTCCCCCCGTCTGGGGTGATAAAAACCCAATATGGCCGCATGCAGAAACTGGCCCTGCAGACCCAGGTGGGGGTGGGCTGGCCCATATTTTAAATCACCTACAAGGGGATGCCCCAGGTAGGCCATGTGAACCCGGATCTGGTGCGTCCGGCCGGTTTCCAGTTTTAACTCCAGCAATGTATACTGACCAAAACGTTCAAGCACCTTGTAATGGGTTATGGCGTGACGACCCCCACGGCTTACTACAGCCATACGCTGACGGTCCCTGGGGTGACGGCCAATGGGAGCATCCACCGTACCCCTGTCCTCTTTGAAGTTACCATGTGCAAGAGCAATATACCGCCTGGTAACACGGCGGTCTTTCAATTGCCGGGCAAGTTCCAGGTGAGCAAAGTCGTTCTTGGCTACCATTATCAAACCAGAAGTATCCTTATCCAGCCGGTGAACGATACCAGGGCGCATCACACCATTCACCCCGGATAGATCCCGGCAATGGAACAAAAGGGCATTCACGAGCGTTCCACTGTAATTCCCTTCAGCCGGATGCACCACCATGCCCCGGGGTTTATTTATCACCACCACATCCTCATCTTCATAATAGATTTCCAGGGGAATATCTTCCGGAACCACCTCCAATTCCCGTGGCAAAGGTATTCTAAGAACCACTTCATCACCGGGTTTTACACGGTAACTGGAGCGTACATACTCACCGTTTACAGTTACTTGATGTTCGGCGATTAATCTCTGGATATGCGAACGCGAGAGTTCCGGACTCTCTCTGGTCAAAAAAATATCCAGGCGCTCTCCGGCGTCCCCCTCTTCTACCCGAAGATAACTAATTTTCTGCATCCGGCCCCACCCTTTTACGCTTCTTCTCCTGATCCTCCCACCAGAGGAGAAAAACCAGCAGAAAGGTACCTGTGACTATAGCCGTGTCCGCCAGGTTAAAAACCGGCCATACCCTGAAATCCAGAAAGTCTACGACAACGCCAAAGCGGACCCTGTCTACGAGGTTGCCCAGGGCGCCCCCTATGATCAGTCCCAGCGGCAAATGAAGCAAACGCCGCCGGGAAGGAAGGTATACTGAGAAAACCAGTGCTCCTGTTACGACAAACAGGGTAACCACGATAAAAAAGCCGGTATGATAAGCAAACAAACCAAAAGCCGCCCCCGGATTCCGTATGTAGGTCAGGTGAAAAATCCGGGGTATTACCGGAACAGATTCCCCTTCCCGCATAAGGTGTTGAACCAGTTCTTTGGAAACCTGATCCAGGATAAAAGTAATCAGGGCAGTTAACCAGAAAGGCAACTTTTTTCCCCCTTTACGAACAACCCATTTAAATATGGTAATCCGATGGTTTTAAACCGGTCGGCCAGGCACCTCCCCTGTATCCCAGCATATAATACCATGAAAACGAGTTGGGGAGCAAAATCCCTTTATTTGAACTTACCAATGAGATACTCCCAACATTCATCTACTTGAGGGGAGATTCCAGATAAAATACAAATGTAATCATAAATAAACTATGCTTTTTTTGAAAAAAATACAAGCTGAGGTGAATATATGATGAAAATTTCCTTTAGTGACCTGTTGTGGTTCTTTTTTATTATAATGGCTCTTCTCCCTGCTACAAGACAGTACCACCTGGAAACCGTACGGGTACGACTGATCCGGAGCCTGGAAAAAAAGAGAGGTAGCCGGGTCATCACCCTGATCCACCGTCAGGAATCATTGAGTCTTCTGGGTTTTCCCATATCCCGTTACATAAACGTTGAAGATTCGGAAGCAATCCTTCGTGCCATCAGATTGACTCCGGACGACATGCCCATAGACCTGGTCCTGCATACGCCAGGTGGACTTGTACTGGCAGCAGAACAAATTGCCCGGGCACTACAAAAGCACAAGGCCAAAGTAACGGTCTTCATTCCTCACTATGCCATGAGTGGCGGGACCATGATCGCCCTGGCTGCCGATGAGATTGTGATGGACGAAAATGCCGTTCTCGGCCCCATGGACCCACAATTGGGCGACATGCCGGCAGCATCCATTTTAGAAGCGGTACAGGTCAAAGGGCGGGAAAAGGTTGACGACCGCACGTTAATGCTGGCCGACATCGCTTCCAAGGCCATGAATCAGGTAGAAGAATTTGTTTACCGTTTACTGGTAGAAAAGATGCCCCCGGAAAAAGCCCGTCAGATCAGCCGCCTGCTCACCAGCGGCCAATGGACACATGATTACCCCCTGACCTGTGAGCAATTGCGGGAGCTTGGCTTTCCGGTTTGTGCCGAGCTGCCGCCAGAAATTTATGCCTTGATGGACCTCTACCCTCAACCAGCCCAGCGCCGCCCATCTGTACAATATATTCCCCTCCCCTACACCAGGGAAACACGACCGAATGACCGGTAACCAGCCACCCTCACCTTTAACACGAAAATAAGCCGGCTTATACCGGCTTATTTTTATGGGAATATACTGGTTCAAGCGGGCCAAACTAAACACAGGAAGGGATAGTGATGACCTGCCCACTCTGTAATGGCATTTATACAGAACAACAAATCTGCACCTGCGGGGCTACTATGAAGGATGCCGGCCTGGTAACCGATTATTACGGTCCCTACAGCCCTTACTTTAACCTGTCCTTTGAAGACCCCATCTGCTTGCATCTCTTTTCCTGCCCGGTCTGTGGGCGGGAACTGCAGGTGGCAGTTCCCATCACAAAACGGAATTAAAACGTAATTAAAAATGGAGGGTGTTTAATTTTGGGAGATTATCATGTAACCCTTTACGTTTCACCTGACTGTAACGATTGCGAGAAGGCCAGGAAGTTTCTGGCAGACAAAGGAATTAACTATGAAGAGAAGAGTATTCTTGACCCTGGTGCAAGAGGGGAACTGCGTCACAAGACTGGTCGCACCGACTGCCCTACCATCGATGTGGACGGTCATATCGTAGTAGGCTATCTTCCGGAGAAATGGGATCATCTCCTTTCAGAAGAACCCTTACGGATGACTTAGGGAATATCAAGCAGGAGGGGGTCCGCTAACCCCCTCCTGCAACCATTACAGGCTGGTAGTTACAGGGAAATGTGCAACGCCGGTACGTTTTACCTTATGGAGTGTCAAAAATCTGTACCCAATGGAAATATTGAACGGCGAATAACACCGCCGGAAAAGTTATTCCGCTCGTCATGGAAATATTACCGTTCAGCAGAAATCTTTTTACGGAGCAGTGAAAAATGAGATTAAAATAGTATTTTATAACCGGGGGATGGTTAGA
>NZ_JBNATZ010000113.1:0-7732 GCF_049701015.1 Desulfofundulus sp. | reverse complement strand
CCTCGCCTGCAGTGGACTTTCACCACCAAGTTAACGCCCATGCCGGGCGCACAAATAAAGGCCCTTTCCCACCCGGGAAAGGGCCCCTGACTGTTAACCGGCCTTTTTTTCCTCCTTCTTTTTGGTGACAGTAATAGCACAATCGGGGCAGACCATCTGACATATGCCGCAGCCGTTGCATTCCTCGTTTGCTTCCACCGAAGGGGTGCCGTAAACACCCAGCACGTCAGACCAGGCAAGACACTTTCTGGGACATTTTTGCATGCACAACCCGCAACCTTTACACAGGCCGGGAAAGATGGTCCAGAAACTCTTCTGGGTTTCTATGGTCCGGGCCTCGAAGGACTGTGTCATTGTTTACCCCCCTTAGATAACTTGAGCCACAAGCTCCATGCCCCGTTCCAGAGCACGGAAATTCAGTTCCCGCAACCTGGGGTTCTTTTCAAACTTATAGCCAAGTTTTTTCTCAATGGCCTTTTTAGCCTCTTCTATGGAAATCACCCCGGTGGCTTTGATGACCGCACCCATAATAACAATGTTGAAAACCCGGGGGTGGAGTTCCTTCTTGGAAACATCTATGGCTGGAATGGGTAAAATCTTTTTCGCCCGGGCGGGCAGGGCATCATCAACACCTTCAATGCTGGAATCGTAAACAAACAGCGTTTGGGGGCCCACATACTGGCGGGTCCGGTAGATCGCCCGGTCGCTCAGGGCAACGACGATATCGCCGATCTGGAATTTGGGCGCTCCGATGGGTTCATCCCCAATCTGTAAGTAGGCAATGGAAACTCCGCCACGTTGTTCCACACCAAAGTTGGGGATGTACAGCGCCTCGCGGCCTTCTTCGTTCGCGGCCTCGGCAATGATTTCAGCCACCGATTGGACTCCCTGACCACCTTCCCCGGCCAGAAGAATCTTCACCACCTTAGCCATTTACCTCGCCCTCCTTCTGACCGGGCACTTTAATTTCGCCCACTTTGAAGTATTTGGGCAACTCCTGTTCCACCATCTTCCAGGTCTCCTCGGCGTTGGTCCGCCAGTTCGTCGGACAGGTGGAGAGAACCTCCACAAAGGAGAAACCGTTACCGGCCATCTGGTTTTCCAGGGCCTTTTTGAGGAAATTCTTCAACTGCCGCAGGTTGGCCACGGTACCCCTCGCCACATAGGCCCCTTCCCGGGTAATGGCAGCCACCATTTCCGGACCCTGAGTGGGATAACCGGTTTTTTCCGGGTCCCGGCCGTAAGGCGTGGTTTCAGTTTTCTGGCCGGGCAGGGTGGTGGGTGCCATCTGGCCGCCGGTCATGCCGTACTGAGTATTATTAACCAGGATTACGGTAATTTTTTCGTTTCTGGCCGCAGCATTCACCAGGTGCTGTGAACCAATGGCATAACCACCCCCGTCACCCATGTAGGCAATGCCAATAAGATTTGGATTGGCACGTTTTAAGCCCGTGATCACGGGCGTGGTACGGCCGTGGTGAGTTTGAATGGTATCGACGTTGAAGAAATCCCATGCTAGCAGAGAACAGCCGATATCACAACCAAAAACAGCCCGGTCCTGAATCCCCAGTTCGTCAATGGCCTGCCCCAGCGCCTTCAGCACCAGGCCGTGACCGCATCCGGGACAAAACTTATGGGGCTTGGTATCTACACGCCAGCTCCTGGGCATGGCAGGTTGCACAGACATCAAAAATGGCCTCCTTTCCTCGTTTGCCATTAACCGGCTATCTCTTTCACGCGGCTCACAACTTCTTCGGCAGTGATGCCCACTCCGGGTTTGAAAAGGGTCAGCATTTCCACCGGACATCCAAAGGCTGCTTCTTTTAAAAGCCTGGCCATCTGACCGTTGGACGATTCAACAACCAGGAAGCGCCCGACCTTGCTGGCGGTTTCGCGTATCGCCTCAACCGGCAGGGGACGCAGGGTAATGGGGCGGAAGTACCCGACCTTGATACCTTCCTGCCGCAGCTCCTTAACGGCCGCCTTACATGCCCGGGATACCACGCCGTGGGATACTACCACCAGGTCGGCATCATCCACATCAAAAGCCTCGTGTTCGGCCACTTCCGGGGCAATTTTTTCGTAGTCCTTGAAGTACCCTTCCAGCACCTCGTAAAGTTCCTCTTCCACGTTATAGGTATTACGCAGCTGTGTGGGAGGCCTGTCCACTCCGGGAACGCCGGGCTTGCCAAGGAAAGGTTCGGCTGCCACCAGTTCAATGCCCCGGCTGGCAGGATCGTAGATGGTCAAAGATTCTCTCATCTTGGCCTGGTAGCCGTCACCCAGGATAAAGGTGGGGAAACGATATTTCCAGGCCGTGTTGAAAGCTTTAATGGTATAATCAAAAAGTTCCTGGTGATTGGAGGTGGAGTAAACAATACGCAGGCCCTCACCATTACCGCCCATGGTGGTCATGGTAACTTCCTGCTGGGAGTAAATTACAGTTGCCGTCGATGGGCCACCCCGCTGCTGGATTACCACCACAGTGGGCAGGCGCATGGCTTCAGCCATGGACATGGGTTCCTGCATCAGGGTGTTACCCGGGCCCGCCGTAGCAGTAAAGGCTTTGCGCCCGGCCAGCACGCCGCCAACAGTGGTGAAACCGGCAGACAGCTCGTCTTCCGTTTGCAGGAACTCGCGGCCATATTTGGGTGCCAGGCGGGTCCAGTAATGCATGATTTCATTCTGAGGGGTAATGGGGTAACCGTACATGATCTCCGCGCCGGCCACCAGCGCAGCCCACGCGACCACCTCATTACCGGTCATAAAGACCCGCTTCTCACCCTCAATCGGTTTGTCTGGCATAAAAACGCACACCTCCTGAAAATCTCATCCCGTAAATGTTCAGTGAACCCGCTTGGCGCGGCTTTGCTGAACATTCACTCTTTCCCTCAAGAAAAGCGCAAAAAGAGCTTTTCTTTGTTCACCACAGGGTCTGGGGCATATAACGCTTGATGGGCCAGACCGGGTGACCCGCCGCGTCACGGTCACCGATGACCCGGGCAAGCTCTTCCAGAGCGGTAGTGGCCACCACGGGAATCCCCAGCTGCCGGGCAGCTTCGTCCACTATCCTCGCCCCTTCCTGGACAAAGTCCACATCGGTCTCGCTTCCCAGGTGACTGTTGTTAATTAAGCCATCCACCTTCCCCAGAGAACGGACATAATCCACAATTTCCGTCACGGTACCGGTCAGGGGCCTGCCCGTGTTGACCACCGCGAAAATTTTCAAATCAGGATCGGTAGCCGCACCCTCCACCAGGTTTAAGGTTCTGGCCCCCTCCACACCGTAACCGATATCCAGGATTACGTCACCGGGAAGCCTTAAGGCCCAGCGGTTGGCAGGGTGAAGGATGCTTCCTGTTTCCCCTAATCCCACTATCTCCCTGGTTTCCCAGGCTGTCACATTTATGCCCATGGCAATTAATTTTTTCTTAATAGGGCGCAGTGTATAGCAGGGTTCCACGATGTCCAGATCAACCAGGTTCACCCGCCGGCCATTGGAGGCCAGGTTAATAGCCCGGTTAACCGCCACTTCACTCTTGCCGCTGGCGTACTCTCCAATATAGGCTTCCACTATCCGGCCGGAAATACATCTTCACCTCCGCCAGGGTTAAAACAAAAGTAAAAAAATTAAAAATCGTATGTTTAGTTTCTAAAAAATTATTATAAGAAGGTAGAATGAAAACCGGGACAGCCCGGGTCACTGTCCCTGATTTTATTTATTTTTATCACTTCTATTAGCACCGGTATCCAGTACGTAATTAAGTATATTGCAAAAAAGAGCCCACGTCAACAGAGGCCAGAAATTGCAAAAAGTAGCTCTAATCTAAACAAAAAAGCAGTGCAGCAGGAACAGGAGGATCACCCCCGGTACCTGAAGCACTCCGGCGGTAAGGAGAGTTACCGGATTAATGGCAATCCTGAACCCCAGCTGTCCGAGAAAAGTATTGAACAAAAACAGCAGTACTCCCCCCAGCAGGATCTGAAAGAAAAACCGCAACCCAAATTTAAAAAACTTGAACAAAACGCTGCCCGTGAGAAATAATCCCAGAAGACCGAGGGCTATTAACAAGACCAGCTTTAATTCCATAAGTCCCACCCCTTTTCAACCGCAATCCTGTCCCACGGCATTTATATGGGGTGAGGTGGGAAAATATGCTACTGCCCTCACGTTAACTCCCGGCGGCCTTCCAGGGCCCTGGCCAGGGTCATCTCGTCGGCATATTCCAGGTGTGCACCCACGGGTAAACCGTGGGCAATACGGGTAACCTTCAAGCCCAGAGGTTTAATTAACCGGGCCAGGTAAAGCGCGGTTGCATCGCCTTCAACGTCCGGATTGGTGGCCAGAATTACTTCTTTTATTTTCCCTTCACCCAATCTTGCCAGAAGCTGCTTGATGGTCAGGTTGTCCGGTCCCACCCCGGACAGGGGAGAAATAGCACCCTGAAGTACATGGTAAAGCCCCCGGTAACCCCGGGTCTTTTCCATGGCCACCACGTCCCGCGGTTCCTGAACAACGCAAACAAGAGAAGGATCTCGCTCAGGATCGGAACAAATCTGGCAAACTTCCCGGTCGGTAAGGTTGGCACAAACGGAACAATAGCGGACGTTATCGCGGGCGAATACCAGTGCCCTGGCCAGGTTGTGAGCTACTTCCGGCGGTGCGTTCAACAGATAAAAGGCCAGGCGCTGGGCCGTCTTGGGACCGATACCCGGCAATTTGGACAGTTCCTCGATCAGCCGGTTGGCCGGCCCGGAGAGATACCTCACCACCCCCCACCTCTAAAAGAGGCCGGGCAGGTTTAAACCGCCGGTCAGCCTGCCCATTTCCCTCGACACCATATCCCGGGATTGGTTGAGGGCGCTGTTCACGGCCGTGAGGATAAGCTCCGTCAGCATCTCCACGTCCTCCGGGTCCACCGCCTCGGGCTTGATTTCCAGGGCCACCAGCTCCTGCTTTCCGTTTACCACTGCCTTAACGGCACCTCCCCCGGCAGTGGCTTCCACCGTCCGGTTGCCAAGCTCTTCCTGCAAACGCATCATTTCCGCCTGCATTTTCTGAACCTGCTTGAGCATTTTGTTCATATTGGGACCCATCATGATTGATCTCCCCTTATAGATTATTTTTTTCCTCTATTTCTTCTCCCCCGAACAGCTGGATGGCCGTTGCAGCATCGAGTTGCTCATCCGGCTCGTCCCGTTTGCTTGCTTCCGGGGGGGCATTCCCATATACTATGTTAACCCGCCAGGTTCCCGGGAATAATACGGCGATCGCCTCTTCCACCACCCGGCGGTTTTGATCCGTATCCATCAGTTCCTTAAACACGTTATCGGGACCGAAAGCTATGGTCAAGCACCCTTCCCCAACCTCCCCGGGCCAGCTCTGACTAAGATAGTTGTACACAGGGAGGCTCCTGCTGCGAACCAGATCCAGCACCTGTGGCCAGCACTGCCTGATTCTGGTCAGTGTAAGACCGCTGCTGGTACCAGCATCCCCGTTGCCCGGGGAATCCTGCACAGAACTGTTCGGCTGAACTTCTTTTGTGGAAACCCGGTTTCTCCCCCGCCCTCCTTTCTTCAGCACCTCCGTACCCGTTTCACCCGTGCTGCCGTTCTCTATCTTTTCCTCCTGAGACCGGACATCACTTTTGATAACACTTTTCTCCCCGGCGGAACCACTCACGCTACCGGCTGCCAGCTGCTCCAGGCGCAGTTCCAGCTGTTCAACCCGCCGCGCAAGGGCAGCAAGAGAATCTCCGCTCTCGGGACGCGTGGCTTCCACCAGAGCCACTTCCAGCAAAATGCGGGGCTGGCTGGCCCATTTCATATCCTGTTCCAACCTGGTGAGTACATGTAAAATATGCAGCAGCTGTTCCCGGGTAAACTCCCCGGCCCGTTTTATCAAGCGTTCCCTTACACCAGGAGCAAGGCCCGGATCTCCGGCAGCTGAAACGAGGAACAGCATGAGGTTACGCAGGTAGGCCGTCAGACCCTGGACAAAAAGGCGCAGGTCTTTTCCCTCCTCCACCAGGGCGGCAACCAGGTGCATCAAGCGGTCCACCCGGCCAGCAGCCAGATTTTGAGCTGCTTCATCCAGCAGGTCCTCCCGGACGGTACCCATAATCCGGTGCACATGGTCCACGGTAACAACCATATTCCCGTAGGCCGCCGCCTGGTCCAGGATGCCCAGGGCGTCCCGCAACCCGCCATCAGCAGCCCGGGCAATCAGATATAAAGCATCCTCTTCCACCTGAAAACCTGCTCCGGCAGCCACTTCACGCAAGCGGGCCAGCATATCCTCAAGACCAATGGGATGAAAGTCAAAACGCTGGCACCTGGAAAGGATGGTCAAAGGGACTTTATGAGGTTCGGTTGTAGCCAGAACAAAAACCACATGGGGGGGAGGCTCTTCCAGGGTTTTCAGCAGAGCATTAAAAGCCTCACTGGTCAGCATATGCACTTCGTCGATAATATAAACCCGGTAGCTGGCCAGCGCCGGTGAAAATCTTACATTTTCCCTTAGTTCCCGGATCTCGTCAATACCCCGGTGGGAAGCGGCATCTATTTCCACCACGTCCATAGACGCACCGGCGTTGATTTCCCTGCAAACGGCACATTCATTACAGGGTTCTGCCCCCTGGCGGCCAGAGCAGTTCAGTGCTTTGGCCAGGACCTTGGCCGTAGTTGTTTTACCCGTACCCCGGGGGCCGCAGAAAAGATAAGCATGAGAAACCCTTCCGGCAAGCAATGCGTTTTGCAGGGTCAGAGTGACGTGCTCCTGCCCCACAATTTCTTGAAAACGCCGGGGACGCCACCTGCGGTACAGAGCCTGGTAGACCATGGTAATTCACTCCACTTCCATCAAAACCGGTTCATATGGACACGGATAGAGAAATTGTTTAGAGTAAACCAGCTGTGTGCAACATGGTTCACTTTATCAGACTAACAACAAATTCGTCGCCTTTTTAACAGTTTCCTCTTTTAGAAAAAATAAAGAACTGCTTTTTACGCAGTTCGTTAATCTTATTGGCCGTGCACCTGTCTTTGAATGGTGACTTCCGGGCGTTACCCCTGCAGGTAGCTCGGGTCAGGCACCCTTGCGGCACCCGGAGGTGCTTCCTTAGTGCTGCTTCCGCCAGGACCTGACACGGTTCAGAAGTCTCCGTCGCGCAAGACCCAACCGTCGTCACCCCTTACAGGAGCCAGACCCCACAAGCCACACCCGCGGACAGGAATTCGACCCCGCTACAGCGGTTTGCGGGTACAGGGCACCGCTACCTCCCCGTCTAGCACGGCCAATGCTTCCACCAGCCGTAGGCCGGCCATACCAGCCTTGCGGCCAATAAGTTTTTTTACTGGCGGAGAGAGTGGGATTCGAACCCACGAGACAGGCTTTGTACCCGTCTACTCGCTCTCCAGGCGAGCGCCTTCAACCACTCAGCCATCTCTCCACACCATGGCCCCGGCCTACTACCACTGGTACATATTTTCTTGTACTATTTATTATACCTTCTCTATACAAAAAACTCAAGAGGGGGGTACCTGGCAGAGCCCCGGCATATCGGACTCCGTTCATATATTTTACTCCTGAGAGCAATGTTTTGCAAGCGGTAATTTACAAACCCCGGGTAAACCAAACCAATCCCAGGCATATAAGAAGCGGAAAAACTTCTGAAGAAAATCGAGTAGGAGGGGGCGGCTAGCCCCCGTCCTCTCACACCACCGGACATGC
>NZ_JBNATZ010000112.1:0-7783 GCF_049701015.1 Desulfofundulus sp. | reverse complement strand
AGGAGTAAAGACGATGAAGCTAAAGGTGACCCCGGAGGATTTCGTGGTCAGGGAACTGGCCCGCCTGCCTCTCCGGGAGAAAGGACCCTACCGGCTGTACCTTTTAGAGAAGAAGGGATGGAATACCATCGATCTTTTGCTCCACCTTGCCAGGGTACATGGCCTTCCCTACCGCCTTTTTGCTTACGGGGGATTAAAGGACAGGCACGCCCATACTTTTCAGTACGTCACGGTTAAGCACCCCGCTAATTTAACCGGCGGGGACAAAAATTTTTACTTCCAGAGCGTAGGCTATATGGACAGGCCCATGGGGCCGGATCTCCTGGAAGGAAACGACTTTGCCATCACCATCCGCGCCCTCAGCGCGGAGGAGGTATCCCGCATAACCCGCCGGGTTGATGAAGTCAGGGGTTTTGGCTACCCCAATTATTATGATGACCAGCGTTTTGGCAGCATGGACCGCCAGCTGGGCTTCATGGCTGAGAGATTGCTGAAAAAACACTATAACGGTAGCCTGCAGATCTACCTTACCGGTATTTACCCGGAGGAAAAAAAAGAGGCCAGGGAAAGAAAGCTCTTTTTCCGCGAACACTGGGGGGATTGGGTGGCCTGTCTTTCCCGGGCTAAAACCACCATGGAAAATAAAATGTTTTCCCTGCTCGCGGAGAAACCAAAGGCGTACATAGAGGCTCTGCAGATGATACCCGGGGAGGAGCTTTCGCTTCTTTTTTCGGCCTATCAGAGTTTTCTCTTTAACGAGCTTTTAAGAAGGATTTTGCAGGATCTCGGGCTTGGCCTTGTGGCTGTCCCCGGAGTGGCTGGACCTTACCTTTTTTACCGGCGGCTGGAGAGAAAGGAGCTTGCTTATCTGAGGTCTCTTCTGCTGCCGCTGGCTGCCAGCCGGATGGAGTTTCCCGATGTCCGCAGCGAACAAATCTTTACAGCCATCCTGGAGGAAAGGGGTATCAAGCGCAGCAGTTTCAACCTGCGCAAGGTGCGGCAGGCCTTTTTTAAATCAATTCCCAGGCAGGCCATAGTTTTTCCCGGCGATTTTCGCCTGGAGCCGGCGGAACCCGATGACCTTTACCCCGGCAGACAAAAAATCCGCCTTTTCTTCAAGCTGCCGCGGGGGAGTTACGGGACAATGCTCATCAAGAGGTTGACCATGCCTTGAACCGGGGGATGTTTTACCCCTGGCTCCGTGCAGGTTAAGAACAGCGGTGAGGTGAGAACATGGTGGAAAGAGGGCGGCAGCGCCTGGATAAAGTACTGGCACACATGGGGTTTGGTACGCGTCAGGAGGTTAAGAAGCTAATTCGGGAAAAGCGGGTCGAGGTCAACGGGGAGCTGGCGAAAGACCCGGGGTTGCATGTTTTGCCTGGCCGTGATCACATTGAAGTGGACGGCGAACCCGTAGAGTACAGGCAGTACATTTATTTAATGCTGAATAAACCGCAGGGTGTCCTGTCCGCTACCGAAGATAGATTTGCACCCGTGGTGGTTGACCTGCTCCCACCCGAGTATCGCGCCTTCCACCCTTTCCCTGTGGGGCGGTTGGACAAAGATGCGGAGGGGCTGCTTTTGCTTACCAACGATGGGAAATTGGCACATAAACTCCTGTCACCTAAAAAACGTGTGCCCAAAACGTATTTTGCCGTGGTATCCGGAATTGTTACAGATGAAGATGTCGAAGCATTTCGTCAGGGGGTAATACTGGATGACGGCTACCGTACCATGCCCGGCGAGTTAAAGATTCTCCGCTCCGGGCCGGAATCGGAAGTTGAACTCACCATTTATGAAGGAAAATATCATCAGGTGAAGCGCATGTTTGAAGCTGTGGGCAAAAAGGTGACTTATCTTAAGCGCATTGCCATGGGCCCCCTCATGCTGGATAAACCGTTGAAGCCCGGAGATTATCGTGAATTGACGGAAGATGAAATTAAAAGCCTGCAGGAATTGAACCCTGCACGGTAGCAGTTTGGGAACATTTACCAGGTGAAAGGGGGTTTAGCTCTCCCCCGGTAGAATATGTGTAAGGAGCCTGGTTCTGCCATAAACTCCGGGTTAAAAGTTTCTTGACACGTTTTCTCCCGGGTGATAGTATTTTGCCAGGTAAATAAGTTGTTGCGAGGTTTGAGAGGCTAATAGAATAGAGATGAGCTGAGATGAGCTGAGATGAGTGGATTGGGGTTAAACGAAACCAACACTCATCTATCTGAGTGTTGGTTTTTAATTTATACAGGTCTTACACCTGAAAATTAGAGATTGCACAATGAGTCTCGCTAAGGAGGCCTTTTCATGGTAGTCGCTGAAAAGATGCTCCTGATGGGCAATGAGGCTATTGCCAGGGGAGCGGTGGAGGCGGGGGTACAGGTGGTTACGGGTTACCCCGGAACGCCTTCTTCAGAGGTTTTAGAAACTCTGGCTCATTTCGCCAAAGAATACGGTTATTACGTGGAATGGTCCGTCAACGAAAAAGTGGCCCTGGAAGTAGCAGCCGGGGCAGCTTATGCCGGCGCCAGGGCTCTGGTGACCATGAAGCAGGTTGGCCTCAATGTGGCAGCGGACCCCCTGATGACTCTGGCCTACATCGGTGTCGGAGGCGGCCTGGTCCTGGTAGTCGCTGATGACCCGGGGCCTCACAGCTCCCAGAACGAACAGGATACCAGGAAATTTGCTCAGTTTGCCAAACTCCCCGTCCTTGACCCATCCACACCCCAGGAAGCCAAGGATATGACGGTGGCGGCCTTCGAACTATCCGAACAGCTGGGCCTGCCTGTGATCCTGCGGCCCACTACCAGAACCTGTCATGTCTGCCAGGATGTTACCCTGGGCCCTCTGCCCGAAACCAGGAATCAATGCAGGTTTGACAGGAACCCGGAATGGGTAATCCTCCCCGCTCTGGCCTATAAAAAGCATTTATGGCTCAACCGGAAACAAGAAGAGGTCAGGCGGCTTTTTAACGGCATGCCCTTTAACAGGGCCGAGGTTAAGGGCAAAACCGGGATTATTACTTCCGGCGTGAGCTACAACTACGTGGTGGAAGCCCTCGAAATGCAGGGTTGGGAGGCATCCCTCCTCAAAATAGGGACTCCTTATCCACTCCCTGAAGATCTGGTGTTGGAATTCCTGTCCCGGGTGGAACGTGTGCTGGTGGTCGAAGAGCAGGAACCCGTGGTGGAAGACCAGGTAATCCACCTGGCCTGGCGGCATAACCTGCCGGTCACTGTGGAAGGCAAACACAACGGGCTGGTGCTCCGGGAAGGGGAACTGGATGTCGACCGGGTGACTGCCGTCCTGCGTAAGTATTTCGGTTCTACAGGTATGGAACAGGATGTTGCAGGTAATAAGGTGCGTCATACTCCCGAACTACCCTTGAGGACCCCGGTTCTTTGCGCGGGATGTCCTCACCGGGCGGTTTTTTATGGTTTCAGGGAAGCATTAAAGGATTACGACCCGGTATTTACCGGGGACATCGGGTGTTATACGCTGGGGGTCATCCCGCCCCTCAACGCTCTCGATACCTGCCTTTGCATGGGTGCGAGCGTCACCATCGCAACCGGGCTTTCCCGCGTGGAACAGGGGCGCAAACACGTTGCCTTCCTGGGAGATTCCACCTTTTTCCACACCGGGGTGGTGGGCCTGATCAACGCTGTTTACAACCGGGCCGACATCACTCTCGTCATCCTGGACAACGGTACCACTGCCATGACCGGTCACCAGCCCCACCCGGGGATCGGGAAGAGTGCCACCGGTGACCCGGCCAGGAGGGTAGATATTGCCGAGCTGGTCAGGGGGTGCGGTGTGGATTACATTCGCGAGGTTGACGCTTATAACCTCCAGGAGGTCATGCAGGCCGCCAGGGAAGCCGTCCAGTACGAAGGCCCCTCCGTGGTCATAGCCAGGCGGGCATGTGTAGCCCTGGTAAGGACCAGGTCACGTTACCGGGTAAAGGACGATATCTGCATCGAGTGCATGTCGTGCGTGCAGAGTTTCGGTTGCCCCGCTTTGTCCGTGCAAGAAAAGGTGGTAATCTCCGAAAAGTGTACCGGGTGCGGGGTTTGTGCCCAGGTTTGCCCTGTGAATGCCATTGAAGAGGTGACGCGGGCATGAAGTTTGACACGGATAAGGATAAGTTTGATATGGTCATTGCCGGTGTTGGTGGGCAGGGGACAGTCCTGGCCTCACGGATAGTGGCCAGAGCTGCCATGGAAGCCGGCTGGCAGGTCAGGACTTCCGAAACCATTGGGATGGCCCAGCGGGAAGGTTGCGTGGTGAGCCATGTCCGGGTGGGGAAAAATCTCGCAGGTGCCCTCATCCCGGATGGCAGGGCCGATGTCTTGCTGGGCTTTGAACTGGCGGAGACAGCCAGGGCTCTGGCCAAGCTGAAGGCCGGTGGCAGGGCCATCGTTAGTGAAGATGTGATTATGCCAACTTCGGTGTCGGCAGGCTTGTCCCGCTACCCGGTCCGGGAAATACGGGAGTACCTGGAGAAAGAGCTCCCGGGAGCGAGTTTTCTGAAGGCTTCGGAGGTGGCCAGAGCGGCGGGAAATATTAAAACTGCCAATGTGGTGATGCTGGGGGCGCTCTCCACTCTCCCCGGCCTCCCCTTTAGTCCGGAAGGGCTGCTCGAAGCGGTATTGAAAACTGTGCCGTCACATTTCAGGGAGATTAACCGGAAGGCTTTTGAAATGGGCCGCCGGGCCATGGGGGTGTGTTGAAATGGCCTTAGAGGCTGCAGAGCTTGCCAGGGGTCGATTCGATTTTGAGAACCTGTATGAGATACAGGGGTCAATGCTCCGGGAAATGATCCGGCAGGTGTACCAGAATTCCCCTTTTTATCGCAAAAAGCTGGATGGAGCGGGTGTTGACCCTGCCTCCATTAAAGGTGTTGAGGATCTCGAGCAGGTGCCTTTCACCGACAAACACGAACTGCGCGATGCCTATCCCCTGGGACTGATGGCCGTGCCGGAAAAGCAGGTGGTCCGCATTCATTCCTCCTCCGGCACCACAGGCAAACCCATTATTGTTCCTTACACCAAAAAGGACGTGGACGTTTGGGCTGAAATGATGGCCCGCTCCCTGGCCATGGCAGGGGTGAGCAACCGGGACAGGGTGCAGGTCACGCCCGGCTACGGCCTCTGGACGGCGGGTATCGGCTTCCAGGCCGGCGTTGAACGGCTGGGTGCCATGGCCATACCTACCGGTCCCGGAAATACGGAGAAGCAGCTGGAAATGATGATCGACCTGCAGACATCTGTTTTGATCGGCACTTCCTCTTACGGTCTCCTGCTGGCTGAAGAAGCCTGCAAGCGGGGAATCCTGGACCGGATCAAACTCCGCCTGGGTATCTTCGGTTCGGAACGCTGGGGCGATAAAATGCGCCGCCGCATCGAGGAGATCTTCAATATAGAGACCTTTGATATTTATGGACTGACCGAGATTTACGGGCCGGGCATTGCCATCGATTGCCCCTTCCACTGCGGTCTCCATTACTGGTCCGACCACCTCCTTTTCGAGATTATTGATCCTGTTTCGGGTAAGCAGCTCCCACCCGGGGAAGAGGGGGAGCTGGTGATCACCACCCTGACCAAGGAAGGTATGCCCCTGCTGCGGTACCGTACTCACGACATCACCCGGCTGCTCCCCCACGCATGTCCGTGTGGAAGCGAATATCCCATGATTGACCGTATTCTCGGCCGGACCGACGATATGATCAAGATTAAAGGGGTGAATATCTACCCGGGTCAGGTTGACCATGTGCTCAAGCTGACGGAAGGGGCCGGCAGCGAGTACCAGATAATCTTGAGCAGGGTCGGAGGCAAGGATCACATGTTGATTAAAATAGAAGGAGAAGAAGGGAAAGACCCTCAAAGAATTGCCGTGGAGTTCAAACGCAACCTGAAATCCAGGATTGGTGTCACTGCCGACGTGGAAGTGGTTGCGCCGGGTAGCTTACCCAGAAGCGAGAAAAAAACCAGAAGGATTTTTGATTACCGGGATATGTAAAAGAGAAGGGCCACCGGGAAATGGCTGAAAACTTTCGCCAGGGGCAGGTTTTCACCTTCCGTTTGAATTCTCTCCCCGGTGAAAACATTGGTCCAATGTCCCGCAGCCTGAAAGGGCATGGCCAGGGCTGTTTCCCCCCAGATTTTTTCTCCCAGCGGTGGCTTGAGCTCCGTTGGATGCGGGGTCAGTTGCGCCAGCAGGCGGGGTACGGCCACCAGAAACAGGTCGTCTCCTGCGCGGCGGGCGAATGCGCATACGTGGCGGTGCCGGGGGCCTGTGGCCGCTAAAGGTATATACTCACCGGCCTGAAAAAGCCTCCGGTGGTTGCGGCGAAAATGGAGGGCCTTATAAGTGAGGTAAAGTTTTAGGCGGCCGTCCGGCCAGGTGGATAAAAGTTCTTCTGCCAGGGACAGCGGGCCGCATTGTTTTTCCCTCTCCTGAAGTTCGGACAGGAGACGCACCCTCAGGGGAAAATCCACCGGACGCCGGTTGTCGGGGTCCACCAGGCTGAAGTTCCACAGTTCCGTTCCCTGGTAAAAGTCTGGTACGCCCGGTGAGGTTATCTTCAGCAGCACCTGGGCCAGGGAGGAAAGGGCTCCGTAAAAGGCGATGATTTTTTGAAACTCCAGGAAGTCCTTCAGAAAGCCATTTCCTTCTTCCGGGTCCAGAATGGCCTCCACAAATTTTAGCAGTGCCTCTTCATAGACGGGGTCCGGGTTCAACCAGCTGGTCCAGGTTTTGGCCTCCCTGGCCGCTTTAATCAGGTAGCTCCGCAGTCTCTGTTTGAAGGATGTTACTTCCCCTTCCTCCAACGGCCAGGCACCCAGCAGGGTCTGGTAGATAAACAGTTCCATATTCCCTCCGGGTACCGGCCGGCCTTTTACGGCCGGCTTTTTATGCTGGTTCATCTTCTGCCAGTGCTCCAGGCGCTCGGCAAAAAGATGAGGAATTTCCGAAAGGATGTTTATGCGCGCCCGCACATCCTCGCTGCGTTTGGTGTCGTGGGTGGAGGTGGCGTTCATGGTATGAGGCCAGCGTTCCCGCTTCTCTTGATTATAGCGGTGAAACTCCTCCACGGATATGCCGGGACTTGCGGGGTTTCCGCCCACCTCGTTCAACGAAATCAGGCGGTTATATCTGTAAAGCGCTGTATCCTCAAAGCCCTTGGCCATAGCAGGCCCGGTGAATTGCTGCCAGCGCATGGCAAATTTTAAGGCGGCTGAAGGGTCCGGTACTTCGAGCAGGAGTACTCGCCGTAAAAAAGCTAAAGCCCTTTTGAGCTCAGGGTGCAGCTTGCCGGCCACTTCTGCTGCCTGCACGATGAGATTCCTGTCACGGGTTGAAACAAGTTGTTCCCGGGTGTAGGTCCGGTAAACCGGCAGGCAGGCTGTCAGTTCCACCAGGGCCAGCTCCAGTTCTTTCAGGGAGAGGTCCCTGCCATGGCGGTCGGAGGCGGTCACCGCGTCGAGCTGGCAGGCCAGCGCCCGCATCTCTCCAGCGAACAGTTCCTGTAATACCTTCTTTTTGCATGCGTAGACCACGGCGTTAAAATCAGGCTTGTTTCCACTTGCCCTGCGGTATATCTCCTCCAGGGCCGCCAGTCCTTCCCCGCTCACAAAAAGGGCGTTCAACATGTTCATGAAATCATAGCCCGTGGTCCCGTGAACCGGCCAGTCCGGGGGCAATTCCTCGTCTCCTGTGAGGATTTTCTCCACCACCACATAAAAGGAGCCCCCGGCGTCGATGCCGGTGCTGTGGTCGCAAAGGCCGGCCT
>NZ_JBNATZ010000111.1:0-7814 GCF_049701015.1 Desulfofundulus sp. | reverse complement strand
AGGCCCCTGAAGAAGTATCCGCCCCCGTTCCCCCATTCCCCGGAGTACCCCTGCCACCCGAGGAAGAGTGTATTTACCGCGGGCTGGGGTTGTGGCCAGTGCCTCCTGAATTACGGGAAGGCCGGGGAGAGCTCGAACTGGCTGCTCTGGGGGTTCCGCCCCGGCTTTTGGAGGTTAACGACATAAAGGGTGACCTGCACGTTCACACTGATTGGAGCGACGGGGCCAATTCCATCCTCCAGATGGTGCAGCGGGCCAAGGAAAAAGGGTACCGTTACGTGGCCATTACAGACCACTCCCGTTCGCTCACCGTGGCCCGGGGTCTTTCCCTGGAGCGTCTGCGGGAACAGCACCGCCTGATAAAGGAATTGAACGAAAAGGAAAACGACTTTCGCATCCTCACGGGAATTGAAGTGGATATTCTGGCCAGGGGGGGGCTGGATTTTCCCGATGAAGTGCTGGCGGAAATTGACGTGGTAGTGGCTTCGGTACACAGCGGCTTTCGGCAGGATAAAGAGACCCTGACGGGGCGGGTCCTGCAGGCCATCGAAAATGAGCACGTGGACATTATCGGGCACCCCACCGGCCGCCTCCTGGGCGAGCGGGAGGCCTATGAACTGGATTTCGAAAGGGTTCTGGAAGCGGCGGCCAAATACGGGAAGATCCTGGAGATAAATTCTTCACCCGACCGCCTGGACCTCAACGACCACAATGCCCGCCTGGCCCGGGATTACGGTGTCAAGCTGGCTGTAAATACCGATGCCCACGATTTAAGGCGCCTGGATGAGATGCCCTACGGGGTTGCCGTGGCTCGCCGGGCCTGGTTGGGTCCGGACGATGTGGTGAATACCCTAGATCTCCCGGATTTATTAAAACTTTTGGGTAAAAAGGATCATTAAACATTTACGAGGGGAGACCGTATACAGGGGATGATATGGGGAGAAGGAAAATCGATTTGTCAATCGATTTCTCAAGGGTCCTGCCCCGTTTTTTCTACGAGCGGGATACCGTTCTGGTGGCCCGGGAATTGATCGGGCAGTATCTGGTCCACGACAGCAGAGAAGGTTTGACAGCCGGCCTGATTGTGGAGACGGAGGCATATCTGCAGGGGGATCCCGCCTGTCACGCCTCGAGGGGTATGACACCCCGCAACCGGGTGATGTTCGGCCCGCCCGGCCATGCCTACGTTTATTTTATTTACGGCATGTACTACTGCTTTAACGTGGTCACCCGTGAAGAAGGGGTTGGCGAAGCGGTGTTGATCAGGGCGCTGGAGCCGGTGGCAGGGATTGGGCTGATGCGGGCCAGGCGGGGACGGGAGAAGCTTACCGAGTTATGCAGCGGACCGGCCCGTCTGGTGCAGGCCATGGGCATTACACGGGAGCATAACGGTTGCAATTTAACTGAAGGCCCTCTTTTCCTCTGCCGGGGGGAGGGAAAACCCCTGCCGGTGGTTACGACAACCCGCATCGGCATAAAAGAAGGGGTTGATTTGCCTTTACGTTTTTATCTGCGGGACAGTGAATATGTTTCTAAAAAATGAAGTCCTTTAAGGATATGCCCAACTTGACCCCGCTCCTGGTAAAACTTATCGCCTGGTATGCCTGGGGACGGTTGTCTAAAACCGCCCCAGGACTTTTAGCCTTAACCTGCAGGCGTTTTGCGGCAGGTACCTTAAAGGGATTTCCTCAAATTGATGGCTGATTTCCTTAAGCTCCACTCCATCTTTCTTCAGTTGCCATAGGGCCATATCCCAGAGTTCCTGCTTTTCCACCTGAATCCGGCGGTGGTCGGAGAAGAAAAAAACCTTCTCTATTTCTACTCCGTAGGGTGCGGCAAGCACTCCGGCTCCCTGTAAGATAGAAGCTGCTGGTGGCAGCAAAACCGGGTACCGGAATATCCGGGGAACCTCTGCGGGTTGTGCCATGCAGACCAGGGGGAGGGGACCCGGGAAAGGGTTCAGGGCGTCCAGGGTTTCTTCCCATTTGTGGGGAGCCGGTTTTTCTTTAAAATTAATCACGTAAGGGTAGCTGCCGGCAAGTTCTGCCCCGTAAAAATTCGCAAAACCAGTCGTTAGTTTGGGCAAATAACGTTCTGTGATACTTAATTTTAACCCCGACTTACCGGGCAGAACGACAAAAGTATCGCCCTGGCCGAGCCACCAGCTGGCTCCCAGAAGGCAGGAAGAAACATCAGCCTGCCAGGTCAACAGGGGAAAAGTAGTTGCCACGCGGCAACTGGTCAGGGTACCATCGCCTTTTAAAAAATAAAGAGGAGCTGATATGCCGGAAGAGGTGAGCAAATCATCCAGCCGGAACTGGAAAGATTTAACGCTTTCCAGGAGAAAAGTATTGATCAAAAGTGCATTTTCCCTCAAGAGGAAGTTCAAGACATTATAATGGTATGAAAGGTAAAAGTTGAACCTCCCCGGAAAAAGCTTTTCGGCCGTCTCCACGAGTTTTTGCTCAGGGCCGGAGTCGATGGGAGAAAAGGCGGAATTCACGGCGATGCTCTTAACCGGTAGTTCCGCCAGCTCTGCCAGGGCTCTTTCCAGTTGAGGGCGAAATCCCGGTTGGCCCGGTGAAGGTAAGTGAAAGCTGTAGAGCTTTAAATTTTTTCTCTTTCTCAATTCATTAACCGGCGAAAGTTCGATAGGAGCGGGAGAGAGGCGGAAATAACCTGCGGGGTTTTTGGCTCCGGAGAGCAGGGTTGTCAGGTCGGCTACGACAAGAACCCTTTCAATATCTGCAGGAGTGATCCCGTTCTTACATAGAAAATTCTTAAGGTTCCCGGACTGGACAGTACCGGGATATTGTTCATATGCCAGTACAATTCCGTCCCGGCCAAAAAGCAGGTGTATTTCTTCTTCTTGAAAAATCAGGACAAGATTTCCCCGCACTGTTGAACACCACACCTGATTGGGTAATAAATTAATTATAATAGTAGGCGAAATATAATTTCTCAAGAGGTTCGTATCCAGATTTATAACCAAAACATTGGGGCCCTACCACATTAAGGGCTTTTTTGGTTTTCAGCTGGACGGGTGCAGGCATGCCAATCACCGCTACTTCCATACCCGGTGTTACGTCGTTATTGTTTAAGGGTTTTAACGTTTCCAGGTCTATGAGCGAGATAAGATCGGGAACCATGGCTGCTACCCGGTTGTTCCGGTAAGCAATAAGATTTTCGTTTTGAATAAGGATTTTAAAATCCTCGTCCGTATAGGGACCGCTCCCCCTCAAGGTGATAGTTCGCCAGTTGAGGGTTTCTATTTTACCGATATCCTGGACAAACCCCGTGAAGAGTTCAATTGCGCTGCCGTAAAGCGAATTTTTGGAGATAAGCACAAGATCTCGCAATAGTTGGGAGTAAGAACCGGGATTAATAAAGACGCTGCCCAGTTCAGCCGCAAAAGAAATGGTCCTGGGAATAAGTATTCTTCTCAGTACGCTGCCCGTGGTTGGAAAGCCGGCGAAAAAACCAACCCCGCCTCCTTCTCCAACCACCTGGCGGGTGTTCAGTTCCAGCAAAAAATTGTCTTCTTCGGAAAAGATATGTTCCCGGCCGCGGCTGTCAATAAGGACCAGTGGAGTACCCGTAAGCTGGGCAAAGTGAAAAGTCGTCATCTGCAATTCAGGAAAGGCGCGCCCCATGGCATCGGCATCCACCAGAGGAAGCCCCGTTCTCCTGGCTACCAGGAGAGGGTACAGGATATTCACACCCGCACCTTCCACCGTTATCAGGGCCAGGAATTCTTTTCCTGTCAAGCCCTTAAGCTTTGCTAAAGCTTTAACCCCTTCGTGTCCGGCGGGCAGGTTTTCTTCGGCTAATTCCGGGGACCCCATTATGGCCACAGCGGCGTATAAACCTTCCGGTTCCAGGTCTTCGAGTTGAATTAGCCTGACCGCACCTTTATCAGCCAATAGTTCCTGCAAAAGAAGAGCCATAACTCTGGTTTTCCCTCCGCCGCCGGACCCGAGAAATATACCTCCGTAGAGGAGGGGTTCTATCAATTTATCGTCTATGGCCTGCATTCCATGCACCTCTTACAGCTTATATTTTTTCAGCCACCTGTAGAGAGTGGCCAGGCTGATGTCCAGGTACCTGGCCAGCTCCTTCTTCCCTTCTGTGGAATATCCGAAGCGTGCCAGGAGCTCGGCCAGCTCTTCGCGGCTGACCTTGCCGGCAGGTGAATTTTTCTTTTCAGATAAAGATTGGGGCGGGTAGAATCTTCTGATGGGCAAGGGTAAACTGTCCACCCCGATTTCTTCTTTATCGTCTACCGTTACAATGTATTCCACGGTGTTTTCCAGTTCCCGGATATTCCCCGGCCAGGGGTAGGACTTCAATAGCTGCAGGGCATCCCAGGTAAAGGTTTTAAAGTCCTTGTTGCGGAGGATACAGTATTTCTTTAGATAATAATAAAGCAATAGTTCGATGTCTTCCGTTCTTTCCCGTAAAGGGGGAATATAGATGGGAATTACGCTTAACCGGTAAAACAGGTCCTCCCGGAACTGTCCGGTGGCAATCATTTCTTCTAAATTGCGGTGGGTGGCGGCAATGATTCGGACATCGATGGGAACGGGCCTCGTTCCTCCCACCCTTTCAATTTTTTTCTCCTGAAGCACCCTCAAAAGCTTGGCCTGAAGAGCCGGTGGCATGTCGCCAATCTCGTCCAGGAAGAGTGTACCCCTGTGAGCCAGTTCTATCTTACCCGGCTTACCTCCCCTGCGTGCTCCGGTAAAGGATCCCTCTTCATAACCAAAAAGCTCGCTTTCTAACAGGTTCTCGGGAATGGCTGCGCAGTTAATAGCTATAAACGGCCCCTTTTTTCTCGGACTGTTCTCGTGGATGATCCGGGCGAACATCTCTTTCCCCGTACCACTTTCTCCCCGCAGCAGAATGGTGGAATCAGTAAGCGCCACCTGCTGGGCGATAGATATAGCCTTGACGAGTTTGTGGTTTTTGCAAATTACCTTCGGCAATCCTGCCTGTTTTCGGGACTCCAGAGAGCCGTTTTTAACCTCCCGCTTTTCCCGCCGGGTAAATACCGCTGCTCCCAGGTAGTCGCCACCATAATAAAACGGGCGAAAGCGTACGGCTAAAGAATTATTCAATAGCAGTTCCGTTTCTTTCCTGTTCTGGAGCAGTTTATTTATATCGGTCCCTTCCCTGAAGTGCTTCTTTAGATTCAGTTCGTTGGCAATTTCGTTTTGATAAACCGGTTCGCCCCGGTTATCAAAAAGGATAAGTCCTTCCCCCAGCAGTTGACCGCATAATTCCACCGCTTGCCGCGAAAGCTCTCCCCGGGACCTGTTTTTCTCCTCTTGCAGGATGGCAGACAGGAGACTGCTTATATCTACCATGAACTTGAGCCAGGAAGTATTACCGGTAAAGGGTTCAGGCCTTCCAAACTGCCACCCGATACCCGTTACCTCACCCTCAAGTTCAAGGGGGACAAAAAATTCATAGTGCCAGGCACAAGACTGTTTATCGGGGCAATCTGTGCAGAGGAGATGTTGCCCTCTCCTGACAACCACCGGATGGGGAAAAGAGAGAAATCTCCTGAGGTGCTCCAGTGAAGGAGCCGGTAGTTTTGAGGGGGTAAAAATTCCGCGCATTTGATCAGCGGTCCACCAGATTATCTGGCAGTTGAATAACGAGGCGAGGTTATGGAAAAAAGAATCTACTTTGAATTTACCTTTCAAAGCTCAACACCATACTTTCCCGCTTTTTCGTATTTGAGCTTTCGAACTTATTCTCAATTATTCTACACCATAGAAGCATGAGAAAACAAGAGAAATATAAGAAACAGATGAGAAATTTAACTCCTAATGGCTTTATAATTCGCATCTTTGATTCGTGAATCTCCTGTTCTTGACCCCCGCCCGCCGCCGGAAATCCGTTACCCGCCTTCTTTTCCGGTTCTCAGAATGCTGGTATGGATGTTGCTCTAGTAGTGGCGCCGTCCAGAATATTTTCGGAGGAGGCGGGGTAATAGTGCTTAAACAAAGTAATGACGATTTCGCTTTGAGCCGCATACCAGTGGGTGCGCGGCGTCCCATGTGGGAGGTTTTCATGATTCGTTTTGGAGGGGTTGTCTGCTTGCCTCTTCTCATAACAGGAGCTGTCCTGGGGCATGGGATGACAGTAAGAGATGCCATACTGGCCACAATACTCGGGGTAGTAATCTTGGAAATTGTAAGTTTTCTGGTGGGTGTGGCTGGGGCCTGGGAAGGGATGTCCACCAGCTTTCTTACCAGGTGGACAGGCTTTGGAGAACTCGGTTCCAGTCTCATCGGGCTTATCATGGGTATTTCCTGTGTCGGATGGTTTGGTATTCAAAATTCCATCTTTGCCAGGGGGCTTATTACTGCCTTTGGCGGCAGGGGCAATTTTCAGATCATGGCTCTCATCACCGGCCTGGCTATTACCATAATCGTAGTTTATGGTTACCGCATGCTGAGCTATACGGCCAATATAGCTGTACCTGCTTTTTTACTGGCCTTATTTTACGCAACCTATCAAATGGTGGGACATTTTAATATCCCGGAATTGCTTAATTCTGCTCCCGCGGGTTCGCCTTTGAGTATAGGGGTGGGAGCCACCATGGTTGCCGGCGGCTTTATGGTGGGCGCAGTTGTAACACCTGATCTCAGCAGGTTCAACCGCAATGCCAGAGATGTTTTCTGGATGACGTTGTTGAGCGTGTTGCTGGGGGAGATCATAATCAATTTCCTCGGGGTTATGATGTCTCATGCGGTCGGGAGCAGTGATATAGTTGTGATTATGTATAAACTCGGAGGCTGGCTGGCTGCTCTTCTGGTAGTATTTTCAACAATTAAAGTAAATGATCTGAACCTCTATGTTGCCTCCTTAGGAGTTACGAACTTTATAGATGCGGCTTTCGGATATAAAGCCAATCGCGGCGTCATTACCCTTATTATTGGCATACTGGGGACTACACTCTCAATGTTGGGCATACTTGATAAATTTATTAACTTCCTGGTCCTGCTGGGAGTAACTGTACCTCCCATCGCAGGTATTATCGTGGTTGACTATTTTATACTCAAAAGGTTCAGAAAGGAATTGGAGGAAAGCCGCCTGCAGAACAATTTGCCGGCAGTTTCTGAACGTTTAAATCCTGTGGCCTTACTGGCCTGGCTGACAGGCTTCCTGGTAGGTTATTTTGTCAAGGGCGGTATTCCAGCCCTGAATTCCCTGCTCTCTGCCGGAATAGTTTACTGGGTGGGCATGAAGTTATGTGCTGTCCTTAGCGGTCAGAAAACCATTCGTTTCATAGATTCGGAAGCGTAAGGAGGAATTAAAATGACCAGGATTGACGCGCAGACCATTGAAGACATTGCCATAGGTGCCGCCCTCCTGGGTACCGGTGGGGGTGGCGACCCCTACCTTGGAAAACTTATGGCTCTCCAGGCCGTAAAAGAATGTGGCCCGGTCACGCTTATAAGCCCCGACGAGGTTCCGGATGAAGCGGTGGTGGTGCCAACGGCCATGATGGGAGCTCCTACCGTCCTGATCGAAAAGGTGCCAAACGGTGAAGAAGTTTTTCGGGCCTTTAACGTGCTTAAGAGCTACCTGGGCAAGGATATTTTTGCCACTTTGCCCATTGAAGCAGGCGGGGTAAATTCCATGATCCCTATTGCCGTGGCCGCACGTCTGGGTATACCCCTTGTGGATTGCGATGGTATGGGACGTGCCTTCCCTGAACTGCAGATGGTAACTTTCCACCTTTACGGGGTACCGGCCACTCCCATGGTTATTGCAGACGAGAAGGGAAACACCATTATCCT
>NZ_JBNATZ010000110.1:0-7903 GCF_049701015.1 Desulfofundulus sp. | reverse complement strand
TGATGAGGTGGTAACGTGGAGGCGCGGCTGGTTCAAGTGGATGTAGCCGTGCTGGGTGGCGGTCCGGCAGGATATGTGGCGGCCATAGAAGCTTCCCGGCTCGGAGCAAGTGTGGCTCTTGTAGAAGAAAAAGATATTGGTGGAACATGTCTGAACAGGGGCTGCATACCGACCAAAGCGTTGCTTAAAACTGCGGAGATGGCTCGCTCCTTAAAAAAGGCCGGGGAGTTTGGTTTTGAGCTGAAACCGGCGGGGGTATGCTGGGAAGTTGCCCAGGCCAGGAAAGAAAGAATTGTTAAGAACCTGAGGATGGGTCTGGAGCACCTTTTAGACAAGAACAATATCCAGGTGTTCCGGGGCTACGGAGAAATACGCAGCGCCAACCAAATATTTGTAAAAAATGGCGGAACAGAAAACATTTTAAGCTGCCAAAAAATGATCATAGCGACTGGGTCGGCCCCGGCTATACCCGATATTCCCGGGATATCGCTCCCCAATGTTCTTACCAGCGATGAGGCACTTAATTTAAAAGAAGTGCCACGTGATATACTAATCATGGGAGCAGGGGCTATTGGACTTGAATTTGCCACCATGTTTAAGGCAGTTGGGGCAAAAGTTACGGTGGTGGAAGTTCGAGAGAACATCCTCCCTCAGGAAGATAAGGAGATTACCACGGAACTGTTAAAAATCATGAAAAGACAGGGGATTTCCTTTAGATTATGCGCGCGGGTTTGTGAAATTAAGGAAGACGGTGAGGGACTGGAGGTGGTTATTGAAGAGAAAGGGAAGGAATTGTCATTGAAAACAGGTATGGTTTTGGTTGCTATCGGAAGAAAGTTGAGAATAAATTCCTCAGACGTGGCAGCTCTGGGAGTTAAAATAGAAAACGGTGCCATTCTGGTAAATGATAAAATGGAAACCAGTGTCAAAGGGGTTTACGCAGCCGGGGATGTGGTAGGTGGCAAACTTCTGGCTCACGTTGCCTTTTCCGAAGGGAAAGTTGCCGCGCGAAACGCGCTGGGTTGGGAAAGCAGGGTGAATTATCTCACGGTACCTTCATGTGTTTATACAAACCCCGAGGTTGCCTCTGTTGGTTTGAATGAAGAGCAGTGCAAGTCACAAGGTATTCAATTTAATGTGGGCAGGTTTAATTTCAGGAATAATGGCATGGCCCTTTGCATGGGGGAGAGGGACGGGTTTGCCAAGATAATTATTGATAAGGACAGCCATGTAATCCTGGGAGCTCAAATCCTGGGGGCGGGAGCCACGGAAATGATTTCCGAACTGACCCTGGCGATTGCTATGGGTGTACGGGTAGAGGTACTTGCCGACATGATTCATCCGCACCCGACATTAAGTGAAATAATAATGGAAGCATGTGGAGATACAATATCGATGGCCATTCACAAAGCATAAAAAAGGCAGAGGGGGATAAACGATGAACGAAAAAGAGAAACCAGGTTTTATCATGTGTGTATGCACGGGGAAATGTCCGGGGTTCTCAAAGATGGACATTTGGGACTTTATCAACCGGGTTAGGGTGGAATTACCGGTAGAGTACGGTTTTATTCACCCGCAGCTCTGTGAAACCGACGGGGACAGGTTTCTGGCCGACTTTTTAAAATCCGGCCGGAAGATTATCGTCGGTGGCTGTGCACCCAACATGCAGTATAAGATGTTCCGGGACGCTTTCGAACACGCGGGTATGGACATTGGGAAAGACCTGATTCCGCTGGATATCAGGGACATGACGACTGACGAAGCCTTTAAAAAGGTTCAGGAAGCACTTGAACGGATGGAGGAGCAAAAATGAGCGAAGAGACTTTCATGGGCGTACCCAGGAAACTCATTGACTGGTATCCACGGATTGATTACAGCAAGTGTAATTACTGTATGGAGTGTGTCAAGTTCTGCCCACACAACGTTTATGAAGTGAGAGAAAACGAGGAAAAAAAATTAATCGTAAAAAATCCTGAAAACTGCGTGGTTTTCTGCCGAGCCTGCGGGAAGGTTTGCGGTCTGGACGCCATATCATTCCCGGACAAGGCCGAGACTACAAGAAAAATAAAAGAAATTAGAAAGGAAATGGAAAACAATGGCAAATAGCTATGCTGTTCTACCCTGTAACGGGCTGGATAAAAGTGCTGGCTGTATTGCCCGGGAAATTGCACTGCTTGTTGCCGAGCGGTCGGAAAGTGAATTGCTCTGTCCGGTTTTTTACCGGATTTCCGATGCGCGATATAATAAAATAGCAAATGAAAAGCCTCTGCTTGTGATTGACGGCTGTTCAACTCGTTGTGCCAGCAAACTGGCGGCGGAAAAAGGACTTAAGATCGCTAAAAAAATTACGGTGGCGGAGGAAGCAAAAAAACGCAATGTTACTCTGGGAAAGTCATTGAGGTTGGGTGAAGCTGAACTCGCGCTTGCCTCTGAAATCGCTGACGAACTGCTTCAGGAAGAAAAAGATGAAAAAGTAGAAACGACGTTGGAGGACATTTTTTCCGGAATAGTATACGACTACGAGATCTATAAAAAGGACAAGTTTATTTTCCGTGTACCCAGGAGCGGCTTTTACTTTAATGAAAACGACTGCTGGGCTTATGTTTCCGGCAATAGGGCCAGGGTCGGAGTAACGGATTACGTCCAGCAAAGTCTTTCCGATATCATGTTTTTCAACCCCCCCGAAGTTGGGGTAGAGGTTGAGCAATTCGGTGAACTGGGTGCCATAGAATCGGCGAAGGCCGTATTTGAAGTGGTTTCTCCCGTATCAGGCAAGGTGGTGCGGGTAAATGAAGAACTGGTATCCTCTCCGGAATTGATTAATGAAGACCCTTATAAAAAAGGGTGGATTGCTGAGCTTGAGCTGACTGATTTTGAAAGCGACAGGGAACTTCTACTTGATTTTGATAAGTACTTTGAAATTTTGAAGCGAAAGGTGGATGAATTTCATGTCTAAGGTGATGGTCATCCCGTGCAGCGGCATAGGTAAGGTTATGGGCTTGGTGGCGCGGGAGGCGGCTCTCAAAGTTACTACCGAATTATGTCCAGACGAAGCTGAAACATTATGTCTTGCCCACATCGTAACTGGCGATAAAGAGGTAAGAGATAAAATTGAGGGAGCTTCCTGCATATCTATCGATGGCTGCCCCAAGCTTTGTGCGGCCAAGAATGTAGAAATGGCCGGCGGGATAATTAAAAGGGGGTTCCGAACAGTCGACATATTTAAGGAGCACAAAGGGGCCAAAGCTGGCGATGCTACCGCTCTTACAGATGAAGGATGGCAGATGGTTGATGAATTGGCTAATAAAGTTAAGGATGCTATAAAAGACCTGTTAAAGGAGGACTGAAAGAATGAAAATCGGTGTAGTTTCTTGCAGCGGGGAAGATTGTCTGGGAGGAACGATTTCCAGGCTGGCCACCAGAAAAATGCTCGACGAAATCCATCCGGAGGAAACGGTCACAATATGTTTGCCGTTGTTTCTGGCGGGCGGGATTGAAGAAAGAAGCTTCGCCCAAAATTTTCCCACTATTACCGTTGATGGATGTGACAAGTATTGCGCTAAAAGAGCTACGGAAAAATACAGCGGCAAGGTCAGCGACTACGTTATGGTGGCCGATATAATAGGTAAAGAGGCCGCGGAGTCAGGTCCTCTTTCAACTAAAAACTTGAGTGAAGAACACAGGGCAATGGTTAACAAGGTAGCTGCGGAAATTAAAAGGAAGTTTGAAGCCATTCTCAATGGTTCGTCTCAAGGAACCACCCGAAATAATGGGTGCGGGTGTGGGTGCGGTTGCGGGTGTTAATTGGTTCTTTCAGCTCCAGTTTGGATAATAGGCCGGGGTATGATCCCGGCTCTTCCTTTATCTGGGTTTTTGAACTTAACCAGTGAAAGCTTTGTCCAGTTTACAGGTTGTAACGCAGAAGCTGCGGCCATTTCTCGTTCGCGTGAAACCATCGGGCTCAAGGTGTTCGGCAAGGTCCCCGGAAAAGAAGACATCAAGCGTTACATTGAGGAAGAAAAACAAAAGAACTCCTTAGTTTGCTAGAGTACCTGCAGGCACGAAGCGGGAGAAAGGCTCCCGCTTTTTTCTTTAAGCCTAAAAACTTCTTGCTTGAGAAGAAAGACCTGATATTTTTTTTGAAAAGGCGTTTACAAAAACAATGGGTGATGCTATACTACTTATAGAACCATATAGGCATCTAACACATAGAGGAGGTGAATTCATATGTTCTACGCGCCTGAAAAGGGCTACTGTTGCGGTCACCAGGGATATGGTCACGGTTATAGTCACGGGTATACTCCCGGGCACCGGGGCTGCCACTGTCACGGCGGTCAATTTCACCGGCATTTTTACAGCAGGGAAGAACGGCTGGCCCGCCTGGAAAACTACTTGAAGCAATTGCAGGCCGAAGTCAAGGCGGTAGAAGAAAAGCTTAAGGAGTTAAAAGGTTAACCGGTAATTTATCCCGGTCAGAAGGGGTTATTTCCCTTCTGGCCTCTATTTTAAGAATCGGGGAAATACCGCGAAAACCATATTGTTCTGAGTGCCGGGCCGTACGAAACCGGTTTGCTTAATATTTGTCGGCAAAAAAACTATTAATAAGATGTTTAAAGCGATTGAAAGTATTGTGGCATAATATCCGGAGCGGGGATTATTATCCCGCACAGGTCCCACCTGGTGAGCGAGGGATGTCTGATGTGCAGAAATCACGGTCCCGGCCACCGTCACGGCGACTGCCGGTGTGCCGGGGCTCCTATGGAGCGGTTTATGCAGCCGTGCCTTTTACTTTTACTTCACCGCCGTTCGGCCCATGGTTACGAACTGATGCAGAGCTTGAGGGAGTTTGGCTTCCATGACAGTGAGGCCGACCCGGGTACGGTTTACCGCAACCTGCGTCGCCTGGAAGAGGAGGGCCTGGTTTCTTCCCAATGGGATACCAGCGGTGGCGGCCCGGCCAGGCGCCTGTACCAGTTGACTCCGGAAGGGGAGGAACTGCTCCACGCCTGGGCGGAAGCAATCACAAACAACAAAAGGCGGCTGGAATATTTCCTGGCCAGGTACCGGGAGGAGTTTGGGCAAAGCTGAAGAAGGATCGCATTTATTGAAACCGCCCCTAGAAACTGCCCCCTTGCCTTCCCGCAGCCAGAGCCAGACCAGGTAGCCGCCCCTATTTCCGCCAGCCCGGTACCGGGACGTTTAAAAACTTCCCCCTTGTGCAGGGATTTTGCCCGGAAAGAGTGAAATATTGTTTTGCTGACACATACTATGTACGGGCTGCAATGTTGCCGGGGAGGTTTTCGAAATGCTTTGCAGGTACAAAGTTATCCTCGAGTGGGACGAAGAAGGGCAGGGGTACGTCGTTTCCGTCCCTGCTTTACCTGGATGCTTCACCCAAGGAGACACCGTTGAAGAAGCCCTGGAAAGGGCGAAGGAGGCTATAGCGGGCCACCTTGCGGCTTTGGCCCGGGAAGGTTTGCCCCTGCCCACAAAAGACGTTGAAATAGCTGAAGTGCAGGTAGAGATAGCCTCATGAGTAGGCTGCCCAGGGTTACAGGTCAAGAAGTGGTTAGTGCGTTAAAGAAGGCAGGCTTTGTGGTGGTGAGAATACAGGGCAGCCACCACCACTTACGAAGGCCGGGTGCTAAAAGCCTGGTTACTATTCCTGTGCATTCCGGTGAGATCTTAAAGCCAAAGCTCTTGAAAAGTATACTGGAGCAAGCGGGAATCACTGCCGGAGAGCTTAAGGATCTTCTCTCTTAAGCGGTATTTTGCGGAAAGCACAGCGAAGAGGCGAAGCACTGCAGGACTTTGTGGGGGGGAGTTTTCTGAAAACTTGAGTCCGGTGGGTATTTGTCTATTAAGATATATTAAGATATAAAGGCCCCGGCCGGGGTGTATGATAGCCGGCCGGGGCGTTTTAATGGTCTTACCCTGCATCGTCATTCTTTGCGCAGGATTCTGCAGCAAGTTTAGCCAAGGATTTCCTTCAGGTCCTGTTCGGGTGTAGTGATTAGCTTCAGGTTGTAGTTGTCCTGCAGCACTTTGAGCACGTTCGGTGAAATGAACGCTGGTGCGGACGGGCCGATGCGGATGTTCTTGATCCCCAGGTGGAACAGGGTGAGCAGGATGGCTACGGCTTTTTGTTCGAACCAGGACAGTACCAGGCTCAGGGGCAGGTCGTTCACGCTGCAGTTAAAGGCCCCGGCCAGAGCTGCAGCCACCTGGATGGCCGAGTAGGCGTTGTTGCACTGGCCCATATCGATTAACCGCGGGATGCCTTCAATTTCACCCAGATCCAGGTAGTTGAACTTGAACTTGCCGCAGCCCAGGGTCAGCACCACGCAGTCCTTGGGCACTTTCTGTACGAATTCGGTGTAGTAGTTCCGGGACTTTTTCACCCCGTCGCAGCCGCCCACCAGGAAGAAGTGGCGGATCTTGCCGGCCTTGACGGCGCCTATGATTTTATCGGCCAGGGCTAATACTGCGTTGTGGTGGAAGCCCGTAAGCAGTGTCCCGCCCTCTTTCTCCGGCAGGGGTGGCAGCGTTCTGGCTTTTTCGATGACCGGCGTGAAGTCCCGGTTTTTAATATGGGTTACATCCGGCAGTCCGGCTATGCCGCAGGTAAACATGCGGTCCTTGTAGGATTCTCTGGGAATGAGCACGCAGTTGGTGGTGCCCAGGATGGCGCCCGGAAACTGGTCGAATTCGGTTTTCTGGTTCTGCCAGGCGCTGCCGTAGTGGCCGGCCAGGTGGGGGAATTTTTTCAGCTCCGGGTAAGCGTGGGCGGGGAGCATTTCCCCGTGGGTGTAAACGTTGATCCCGGTGCCTTCCGTTTGTTTCAACAATTCATACAGGTCTAAAAGGTCGTGACCGGTGATCAGGATGGCCGGGCCGGCCTTGGTACCCGTCGAAACCCTGGTGGGTTCGGGGGAACCGAATCGTTCCACATGAGCCCTGTCCAGCAGTTCCATGACCCGCAGGTTCATTTCGCCGCACTTGAGTACCAGTTCAATGTGCCGGTTCAAGTCGAAGTCCACGTTGGTCAGGGTGGTAAACAGCGCTTCATGCATGAAGGCGTCCACCTGTTCATCCCTGGCACCCAGTTCCCGGGCGTGGTAGGCGTAAGCGGCAATCCCTTTCAAAGCGATGATTATGGTATCCTGCAAACTGGCGATGTCCTCGTTTTTGCCGCAGACGCCTGCTTTGGTACAACCTGTGCCGTTGGCCGTCTGTTCACACTGGTAACAAAACATTGGTAGCTGGACCTCCTTTAAGTTTTTGTTTTCGCTCTGCCCGTTGAGCAAGCGGCTGATGATGTTACCGAACATGGTTCAATTACCTCCCTGGATTATGCTGGATATAATGCGCTACTGCCCGGGGCAGAAAGTATCTTGACTTGACTAGAATTATAGGTTTCCGGGACGGGGTGGACAGTGATTTGAGTCACAAAATATAGGGATTTTGATCATAAGGTTTGAGTCTATGATTTAGCCCTGTGAGCTCAAGGCACTTTTTTCAGGTGGGGATTCACAGGAGACAGAGTAAGCTGAAGGTGAGTAAGCCCAACGCGGTATGGCTGTCCTGGTTTCACATGCCGGTGGATTTCCCCCGGTGAAGCTACGTTGTCTTTCATATCCGGGCAGGGAACGGCTAAAAAATGTCGAAAAGTTCCTCCAGGGTGAATGTTGATGCTGATTTTGCACGGAACCTGGCTTCCCGCTGGTGTGGTAGGTAAGGAAAACGGCTATTTTTTTGTGTGGGGAGAACTGGCCCCTGGTACGGAGTTCAGCGGTACGGTGCTGCCCCGCAGGCGGGGACGCCGGCCCCGGGGCTGGCACCCCGGACAGGCTGAAGTGGCCGATTTGTACCACGGGATGGATTTAAAGCGGGTGCCGGATAC